>DASWRR010000290.1:0-5012 GCA_036403055.1 Ilumatobacteraceae bacterium
CGATCGGCTCGCGGCTCTGCAACGCCATCTGCAACTGCTCACCTCTCAAGTGCGCACCCCAATATGCCTGAGCGTTGACCAACACCACGGCAGCCTGTGCAGCGAACAGTCGTCCCGTCTGGTTCTCGTGGTCGCCGAACGCATGTTCAACGCCCGCGTAAAGGTTCAGAGCACCTACGGAGGTCGCTCCCGCCAACATCGGAACTGACAACGTGCTGCGAACACCGTGAGCCATCGCCGACGCGGAGAACTCCGGAAAACGGCGGTCAACCGCCAGCGAATCGACGACGATCACTGCCCCGCTCCGGAACGCCTCGAGACAGGGCCCACGCCCGCTTCCATACTGCGCCTGGTCGATCTCGGCACACGTCGGATCAGTGAACGCATACGTGCCCACCCGATCGTCCACCATCATCGTGATTCCACCGAACATCGCCCCAGAAACCGACGCAACGGCGAGGCTCGCCACGCTCGTCAACGTGTGGGCAACCGTCTGCTCACTGATCAGCAACGCTGACACTTCCTGAAGGCTGCGTTGCGGCGCAAACCGTGCGGCTTTATTCACGTGGCACCTTGAAGCATCGGTGAACCGCTCGTCGTCTGAACGCTCAAACCACACTACCGACCTACCAGGATCCGACGCCAAATACCGCAGCCTCGAACACACCGGGAGGCATTCCGTGCTGACCAACGTCGCGATTCGTTTGCGCTCCTCGAGCGCAAGCGCGCCGGTCGCGGACGCGCCAGGTTCGTGCGAAGCGAAAGGTCCACGGTCACCCGTGGCGGGACGATTTGCGCACGCTTTGGCCGCGTTCTCCCAGTCACCTTGACCTCGAGGTCGAGCGCACCTGGCCCAAAACCGTGCCGGACGATCGCGCCACGGACGTTAAGACGCGGTGATGTCACCGCCGGAACCGTTTCCTCGGCGGTGCAACCGGTTACCCCGGTCAAAACCAGCCGGCAAGTTGCAAGGCGGAGTGCATGAACAACGACTATGGAGAGGTGTCGATCACGTCGACGGCGGACAGGTCACGGGTCGCGTACGAAATAACACAATTCCACTCGACAAGTGGTTTGGATCGTTTCACGATGGCTCGGCTGAGTCGGATGAGCGGATGAACCGGCGGCTGGCGGCCCGAGGTCAGAAAGGCGCCTGAACGATTTAGCGCTTGCTGCTTCGTTGCTCGGATTGTGAGTCGTTGCCGCGTGATGGAGGCCGCGGCCACGATCATCGCTCCGTGCTGAGTTCGACGAGGCGGGCTGCTCGGATCTTCAGGGTCTTGTAGTCGAGCTTGCCGTTGGCGGCACGACCGACGGTGTCGACAACGAACAATCGTTTCGGCGCCTTGAACGCGGCGAGCGTGTCTCTGACGTTCAGAACGAGCGCTGACTCGTCGATCGCACCAAAGCAGGCTCGCCATCTCCGCCCCTTGGACGAACCTGACGTGCTCCTCGAGGCGTCGCCGGACTTCATCGGGCCTTGGTGAATGTGTAGCCCCCCAACTTCGCACCTCCGGAATATTGCGCGGGGAAGTCCTCGAAGGCGATGACGCTTTCGCCGTTCGCCGGGTCGAGGATCAGGACATGGTCGTTGAGCACACCGGCGATCGCGACGACGTGACCCTTGCCGTTGGGCCAGGTGATGTCGACGCACACAGGTCGCCGAGCGGCCAGTTCGGCGGCGATCTGTGTGAGTGTCGCTTGTGGATGCCAACCGGCGTTGTTGCCCGACACTTTCAACGCATCTCCGACACCACCGGATTTGATGCACACCTGCGGGATCCCGACGCTGTCCAGACTGTTCTCCGCGGTGTTGCTGTACGGATTGCCGAGCACACCGGACAGCCCCGGGTTGGCGTTGAGCACTGCGCTGGTCGGACAGCACATTGTGGTTGTCGGCCAGCCGTTGATGTTCTGGCCGATCGTTGTCATCAGCCCGCACTGGGTGACAGCGCTGGCTCCGTCGTAGAAGTGGGCGACGCTCGCGGCGATCGCCAGCCAACACCACAGCGACGTCTCCTGATACTGCAAGCCGACACCGATGTTCACGGGAACGTCTTGCCCGGTGCTCCCCGGGACAATCTGCTGGGGGGCCCAAGTGACCCCGTCGAACGAGGAGAAATACAGCTGCTGGTCGGCGCCGGCGCCTTTCCACATCGCGTAGAGGCGATCCCCGTACCCGGCGAGCGCGGCACCGACGCTGCTGGCAACCCCGGGGATGCGTTGCTGGGGCGCCCACGAGCTGCCGTCGAAGTGTGAGTAGTACAAGCCTTCGTCGCCGATCACTCCCTTCCAGATCGCGTACAGCTTCTCCTGGTACGCGGCGATCGACGGCCCGACACTGCTGCCGACACCCGGGATCGACGCCTGCGGACTCCATGACGTGCCGTCGAATGACGCGAACCAGATCGCCTGATCGTTGTTCATCCCCTTCCATGCCGCATACAGGTGGCCGGCGTAGTTGCACAACGACGGCCCAACACTCGTCGCGACACCGGGAATCGTCTGCTGGCCCGACCAGTTCTTGCCATCCTGGGTGGACGCGAACCAGATCGCCTGGTCCTCGTTGACGCCTTTCCATGCCGCATACAGTCGGCCGTTGTAGTCCGCCAACGCCGGGCCGCCGGTGCTGCCAAAGCCGCCGGGGATCTCCGACTGGTAGCTCCACAAGCCGCCGTGCACGTTCAGGTTGAACAGGCGCTGATCGGAGTGCTGTCCTTTCCACGCCAGATACATGCGCCCGTCGTGGGTACCGAGACTCGGACCGGTCGAGGTGCTCCCACCGGCGAGATTCTGCTCGACCCAATAGCTCCCGTTGTAGAACGAGTAGAAGATCCGGTCGTCACCGACCTGACCTTTCCAGGCCGCGTACAGCTTGCCTTCGAACTCGTGCAGGTCTTGGGTGATGGCCACGGGGCCTCCCTTTGTAAGAGCGAACTCGACCATACTGCGTTCGCCAGCACGGCCGCGCCGGAACGGAAACGACGACATTGGAGCGAACGCGACGCGCTGATTACGACACACTGCCACTCACACCCGCCCTCGAACGGTGCCATCTAGCCCGCGACACACGCCAAAGACGGCAGCGTGATCAGTGCGAGAGGTCGTCGGGACACAGGCGTGAAAAACGCGCGAGGCCACAGTCGTGACTCGAAGCCGCGGCGGCCACCGGCGACAGCAGACCGAGCAGATAACCTTTGCGACCAGGCTCCGGCTCGAACTGGGGGAGGGTGTTCTTCCACCTTTTCAACCGGTCCCGCCCCTCGCCCCTCTAGCTCAACGGTAGAGCAGCGGACTTTTAATCCGTTGGTTCGGGGTTCGAGACCCCGGGGGGGCACCAACTCCGACCCCGTCGTACGAGTGTTTGGCACGCGCCCGGGGTGGGCGGGAAACACTCGATCGGGCGGGTTCGTCACCTGAACGGGTCATTCGTCCTTGACGGGTCATCGGCGAGCCATCAGAATGAGACGGGTTCAAATTCGAGCTCGCTCACCACCACGGGATGGTGTTGCGTTGCGCGACCAACGATGTGAAGTAACAGTGTTCGATCAGGACGGCCGGACGGTCGTGGCCGTCACGGGTGAGGTCGACATGCACTCAGCGGGCCTCCTCGATGAGGCGCTCGGGCGAGTGCAAGCCGGCGGCCATGCGAGGCTCGACCTCGGCGACGTTCGGTTCATCGACTCGAGCGGCCTCAGGGTGATCATGATGCATGCCACTCGACTGAGCGAGTCCGACGGTTCGCTCGAGGTGTCCGAAGTGTCCTCCTTCGTCAAACGAGTTGCCGACATCGCGGGCGTCGGCGATCTCGTGCGGCGGAGCCACCTCGCCGCGTCCGACGGACCGAGGGTTTGAGTGCAGGACGACCCTGATATCCGCGAGCTGCAGGGCGACATCAAGTCGCTCCTCGCTGCTGCGCTCCAATCCGATCAGGAGCACGTTGCCGACATTCGCCGGCGCGACGAGTTGCACGTCGACGAGATCGACCGCCGCGACGATCTGCACGTTCGTGAGATCGATCGGCGCAACGTCTTGCACGCTGAGGAGCAGGCGCACCTCGTCCAGGCGTTGGAAACGCGGGACGTCATCGGGCAGGCGAAGGGTGTGATCATGTCGTCGCTCGGGTGCACCGCGGACGGCGCGTACGCGCTGCTCGTCAAGCAGTCACAGCACGAGAACCGCAAGGTGTACGACATCGCGGTGGACATCACCAAGCGCACGTACCGGGCGGCGCCGAAGGTCGGGTAGGCGCATCACTAGGTAGACGTAGGCCGTTTCGGACGGCGCGTCGATCGCGCGGACGGCCGCCCTGGTCGCCCGTCCGCTTTCGTGGCACACTGGCCGTCGTGAGCTATCAACATGTGATCGTCGATTGCGATGGACCGTTCGCCACCGTCACCCTCAACCGGCCGGAGAAGCGCAACGCGCTGGCGTTGGACGTCATGTTGGAAGTGACGGAAGCGTTTCGCGCGATTGGAGCGAGCACGTCGATCGGAGTCATCCTCGCGGCGAACGGGCCCGTGTTCTCGGCCGGGCACAACTTCGCCGACATGGCCGGATCGGACTTGGAGCACATCACCCACCTGTTCGACGTGTGCACCGAGATGATGAACACGATTCAGTCGATTCCGCAGCCCGTCGTGGCGAGGGTTCACGCTCTTGCGACCGCCGCGGGTTGCCAGTTGGTCGCGTCGTGCGACCTCGCCGTCGCCGCCGAGAGCGCGGCCTTCGCGATTCCGGGTGGCAAGGGCGGCCTCTTCTGCCACACGCCACTCGTCGCCGTCGCGCGCAACGTCGGTCGCAAGCGCGCAATGGAGCTCGCCCTCACCGGCGATCCGATCGACGCAGCCACTGCCGCGTCGTGGGGTCTCATCAACTACGCCGTACCCGATGACGAACTCGACACGGCGGTGCACGATCTCCTCGCGCGGGCGACACGTGGCAGCGTCGCATCGAAGGCTGCCGGCAAGCGCGGGTTCTACGCGCAGACGGAACTCGGGCAGAGCGACGCA
>DASWRR010000291.1:0-3729 GCA_036403055.1 Ilumatobacteraceae bacterium
TGCCGGCGGAGAACCTCGTCGGCGAGCTCAACGACGGATGGCGGTTGGCGAAGGTGACGCTCGGCAACGAACGGATCTCGCTGTCGACCGGCGGCGTGCTGTGGGGCAGCGGACCGACCGCGTCGGAGCTGATCGACTCCGCGAAGGATCGCGGCGCGGTCACCGACGCCAACATGCGTCAACGCCTCGCCGACATCTACCTCGAGCACACGGTGCTCGATCTCATCCGGCTCCGCACGCTGGCAGCACGGCTGAAGGGCCAGCAGCCGGGACCCGAAGCCAGCATTCGAAAGATCCTCGCTGACGAACACGGTCAGCATGTGATGGCGCTGGCGCGTGATCTCGTGGGAGCCGCGGCGATGCTGGCAGGTGGCGACGGAACCGGCGACTTCGTCCGCACCACCGGCACGAAGGGACTCGGCACCGAGAAGCCGGACGGCGGTCTCTTGCACCCAGGTTGGTACGACGGGTTCCTGTTCAGTCAGGCGCTGACCATCGGCGGCGGCACTGGCGAAGTGCAGCGCAACATCGTCGCTGAGCGCGTGCTGGGTCTGCCGCATGATGTCGATGTCACTTCCGGCATGACGTGGGCCGAAACAGCGCGCGCCGGAACCGGCAGTAGTCGCTAGGACGACGCGCCGCCGTAACGGCGCAGCCCGCGCTTCCAGCACCATCGCGACAGGATCAACAGCACGGCCGTGAACGCGACCATCACGATCACCGATCGCCATGCGAGCCGGCCGGTCACGGCTTCCGACGGGACGGTGATGGCGAACGCCAGCGGGATGACGAACGTCAACCCGTAGCGGAGCCAGCCGGGATAGATCCCGACCGGATATTGGCCGGCGCGAAACAGACCGTCGAACAGCTCTTGGACCTCGTTCATCCGCACGAGCCAGAACGACGCGGATGCGAGCATCAGCCAGAAGCAGTAGATCGAGACCAGCCCGCCGAGCAGCAGCACGACGAACGCGACGATGTTGTTCCAGCCGGTGGTCGAACGCATCTGCACGAGCGCGACCGACAGCACCGCCAACCCGACCAACACATCGGTGAGCTCCCAGAACCGAATGTCACGGACGCTCACGAGCAGTTGCGCATCGGCCGGCTTCGTCAAGGCGAAGTCGAGCTTGCCTTGCCGAACGTCCTCGACGACTCGTTGCATGTTCGGCTGGATGAACGTGCGGATCATCCCGCCGACCAGCGTGAACACGCCCATCACGGCAAGGAGCTGCGGCCTGTCCCAACCGCCGAGCTCGTTGGTCTTCGAGAACACGACGGCGAGGATCACGAGCCCGGTGCCGACCGTCAACAGCGACTGGATCAGTTGGAGGAAGAAGTTGATGCGGTACTGCATCTCGTTCATCACTCCGACGCGGAGGAACGTTCCCGTCAGACGCGCGCCGCCGCCGACTGCACCACGCGCCACGTCAGCCACCAACCGAACTGAATCGACGAACCGCACGTGGCCATACAAGGTGGAGCAGACCGATGCTGAACAGGATCCACGCGAGTTGCATGCCGAGCCCGATGAACAGGTCGCGAGTTGGGATGGGTCCGGTCAACGCGACGATCGGGAAGCTGAACGACCATCTGAAGGGGAAGTACCACGTCAGCGTCTGAAACCACTTCGGCATCAGCACCAATGGAAACACGCGGCCTGACAGCAGCAGTTCGCTGAGGTAGTACGCCTCGAAGATCGCGGCGACCCGCGTTGTCCAGAACGTGATCAGTCCGAGCGACCACTGCATGATCGCGCGGATGAGGTAGGCACCCCAGATCGCGAAGAAGAACACGACGCACTGCAGCAGCGTCGGGCTCAACGTCGGCCGGAACAGCAGCACGAGCGCGATCGCAATCGGGATCCACAGCAGCAGGACGACGATCTTCCAACCCATGAACTGGGCGATGTCCTCGTGGATCGGATGCACCGGCTTCATCAGTTGGCCGGAGAACGTGCCGTCCTTGATCCGTTCTTCCCATGCGAACGGTGTCAGCACGATGTTCATGTTTCGCACGAGCGTCCACACGATGTAGTACGCAGCGAAGCCACCAGGGGTCAGGCCGTCGATCGAGCCGCCGTGGGCGCGCGCGATCGTCGACCACACGACGAGGTAGACGATCGGCTCGGCAATCATCCCGATCATGTAGAAGTAGTTCGCGGCTCGATACTGGAACTGCTGCAGCATCGCTGTGCGGCCTTCGGCGAAGTAGAGCGGGATCACGGTGCGTCGTGGGCGTCGGCGAAGACCTGCTCGATGACGTCGTCGATCGGTGGGTCTTCGATCGTGAGATCGACGACGTCGTGATCGGCCAAGAGCTGTGCTGTGGCGGACGCGGTGTCGGCACGGGCCGCCAGGATCGTGATCTCCTCTCCGTCGGCAAGTCGTGCGGTGATCGTTCGTTGCGTGGTGAAACGGTCCGACAACGTCGTGAGATCGCCATCGAAGACCAAGCGGCCGTGATGGATCACGACCACTCTCTTGCACAGTGCCTGCACGTCCGCCATGTAATGACTGGTGAGGATGACCGTTGCCCCGTAGCGATTGTTGTAGTCGGCGATGAAGCTGCGGATCCGACGTTGCATCGTGATGTCGAGGCCGATCGTCGGTTCGTCGAGGAAGAGAACTTGCGGCCGGTGCAAGAGTGCGCCGGCGATCTCCATCTTCATGCGCTCGCCGAGCGAGAGGTTGCGGATGGGTTGGGTGACGAGCGCGCCGATGTCGAGCAGATCGATCAGCTCGTCGCGTATCGCGAGGAAGTCGGGACGCGGGATGCGGTAGATCGCCCGGTTGAGTTCGAAGGAGTCCAACGCCGGCAGGTCCCACTGGAGTTGGTTGCGGTTGCCCATCACGAGTGTGATCTGTCGGAGCAGACCGGACGGTCGCCCCCGCGGCTCGAAGCCGAGCACGCGGCACCGTCCGCCGGTCGGGTGCAGCAAGCCTGAGAGCATCTTCAACGTCGTGGTCTTGCCTGCCCCGTTCGGGCCGAGGAAGCCGACGACCTCACCAGGTTCGATCGTGAAGGACACCGAGTCGACCGCGGTCACCTCCTTGGTCTCGCGGTGCACGAGACTGCGGATCGAGGCGCGCAGACCCTGTTCGCGAACCGGAACCTTGAACGACTTGGACAGATCGTCCACCTCGATGATCGCCACGATCTCCATCCTTCCCCAATGACGTGACGACGCGCGCCGGAATTGAGGGGAGGCCAAGCGGGCGGCGTCCCCGCTAGCGTCGGCTGCGTGCCCGACAGCGCGACAGACGAGCTGGTGACGAAGATCGATCTGCTCGAGACCGAGCTGCGGCGCCTCGGCAAGGTCGTGGTCGCCTTCAGCGGCGGAGCGGACAGCGCGTTCCTCGCTGCGACTGCGCACAGGGTGCTCGGCACCGATGCGCACGCCGTGACCGCGGTCTCGCCGTCGCTCGCGGGCGCAGAAGAGGCCGACTGCCGGGCGCTGGCGGACGAGTGGGGCCTGCTCTGGACAGCCGTGGCGACGAACGAAATGGAGATCGCTGCATACCGCGTCAACGACATCGATCGCTGCTACCACTGCAAGGCGGAGCTGATGGACGTCGTCGCTCCGATCGCTGAATCGTTGGAAGCGACCGTCGTCCTCGGCGTCAACGTCGACGACCTCGGCGACCATCGCCCTGGGCAGCTCGCCGCGGACGAGCGCGGCGCAACCTTCCCTCTGGTCGTTGCCGGGTTCACCAAGGCGGACGTCCG
>DASWRR010000292.1:0-2984 GCA_036403055.1 Ilumatobacteraceae bacterium
TCGTTGGCGGAGCTGATCGCCGACCGTCTCGCGCAACTCGAGGGTTTGTGCCCGGAGGTGCTTGGAATGCGCCTACCAATGCTGCGTGAAACTCGAATGCCCGCCGTCCAATGCGTCGTCGGACCGGTCAGGACCGCTATCGACGCTGGTCCAGCGATTGCGGCCGCCATCGTCAATGCCCTCGAGCAGTGGGTCTCACGCTCGACCTGAGGATTTATCCACAGTGTTGTCCACTAGGTGTGTGCAACCCTCAACTTGACACTTCTATGACAATACCCACGGTACGTGACGTTAAGTGCGCGCTGTGCGTGATCTCACGCGATCGAGTCGGGCGGGTTCGTCATGACGTGATAGATGCGTTCCAAGTCCTCGAGATCGGCGAACTCGATGACCACCCGTCCACGTTTCGTTCCCATGGTGACGCCGACGCGGGTCTGCAAATGGTCGGCGAGGAGTTCTTCGAGCTCGAGCAGACCCGGGGCACGGAGCTTGGTGGCCGGAGTCAACCCCGCGCCGTCGACGACACGAACCGGCAAGCGTGTCACCGTGGACGACGTCTCACCTCGCTCGCGGACGACCTCCTCCAACATGCGTACCGACCAGTTCTCTGCCGCCGCCTGTCGAGCAAGCTGTTCCTGGAGCGCACGGTCCGGGGTGCCGAGCAACGCTCTGGCGTGCCCGGCACTGAGCCGGCCATCGGCGAGTAGATGCTGGATTCCTGGTGGGAGCGACATCAACCGCAGCGTGTTGGTGACCGCCGATCGGCTCTTGCCGACGCGGCTGGCAACCTGCTCGTGGGTCAGATCGAAGTCCTCGATCAGCTGTTGGTAGGCGGCTGCTTCTTCAAGCGGGGTCAGATCCTGTCGATGAAGGTTCTCCACCAGCGCCCGCTCGACGAGTCCGAGATCGTTCGTGTTGCGGACGATCGCGGGGATGACGGCCAGTCCAGCGCGGCGCGCCGCCCTCCAACGCCGCTCGCCGGCGACGAGCTCGTACGCGCTGTCGCCGACGGGACGAACGAGCACCGGCTGCAGCACGCCGATCTCACGAATCGACGCCGCAAGCTCAGCGAGCGATTCCTCGTCGAAGTGAACACGCGGCTGATGCTGGTTCGGAATGATTGCGTCGATCGGCAGATCGACGAGCCGCGGCGCATCACCTTCGATCGTCGCGGCCTCCGACGGAATCAGCGAACCAAGACCCTTACCCAGACCGCCGAGTCGAGCCATGACTGACCTCCTTTGCCACACTGCGGTACGCGGCAGCACCGCGCGACGTCGAGTCGAACGTGATGATCGGTTGCCCGAACGACGGGGCTTCGGAGAGTCGCACAGTGCGGGGCACGACGGTCCGGCAGACCTTGTCGCCGAAGTGCTCGCGCACCTCCTTGACCACTTGATCGGCGAGCTTCGTTCGGGCGTCGTACATCACGCACACGATGGTCGTCACTTCCAGCGTCGGGTTCAGGTTGCGTTTGACGAGATCCACGTTCCGCAGCAATTGACCGAGACCTTCGAGCGCGTAGTACTCGCATTGGATCGGGACCAGCACCTCGTCGGCGGCATTCAAGCCATTGACCGTCAGCAGACCGAGGGACGGCGGACAATCGATCAGGACGAAGTCGTAGTCGTCGACCACCGCGTGAATGGCTCGGCGGAGCCGGTTCTCACGACTGAACGCGGGCACGAGCTCGATCTCGGCGCCGGCGAGATCGAGGCTCGCTGGCGCGACAAAGAGGTTCTTGACCGAAGACGGCTCGATGCAGTTCTCGAGCGGCACCTCATGCATGATCACGTGATACATCGACGTCTCGATGCCTCGGTTGTCGATGCCGAGGCCGGTCGAGGCATTGCCCTGCGGATCGAGGTCGATGATCAAGGTGCGGAAGCCGATCTCGGCGAGGCAGGCGCCGAGGTTGATCGTGGTTGTCGTCTTGCCGACGCCACCCTTTTGGTTGGCTACGGCAATGACTCGCGGGAGCGGGCGGCCGGAAACGGCTTCGAGAGCGGGTTCTGTTGCGGTCATCAAGGAGGACTCCTGTGTCGCGCGGTCATCGTCGGTCGACGGCACCGCATGGTAGTGGAATGTATGGCTGACCTGGCGGATGCCGGAGGCCCGCAATGTTTCACGTGGAACGTTGACCGATCAGCAACTCGGCGGAATGTTTCACGTGGAACCTTCGGCGGAGCGGTCATTGTCGAGCGATCACACGAATCCCCTGGTCAGCGCCGCGGTCGGCGAGCTTGGGATACCGTCCAAGTTCTGTCGCCCATGAGTCCGACCGGTCGTGTGGTGGTTCGCTGACGAGTGCGGATCCGCCCTCAGCGAGGAGGCAGTCGATGAATCCGAGCGTGATCGCGATGGTCGCGAAGCTTCGCGCCGTCACGACGTCGAACGATCGCGGATGGTCGGCGCACACTTTCGTCACGTCCTCGGCGACGACGCGGACGCCGCCACCAAGACCGAGCGAGATGCACGCCCGTCGCAAGAGGTCGGCGCGCGACGCACGGCGTTCAACCATTGTCACGGCGAGATCGCGCCGCCGCCACGCGATCACGAGTGCCGGCAACCCGCCGCCGGACCCGAGGTCCACCAATGAGCGGGCTGCCGTCGGGAGGCGCTGGACGAAACGGTCGGCGTGCGCAATCGCGTCCGGGAGCGACCGTTCGCCGATCGCGCCGCGCGCCTGTATGACCGCGAGAGCGGCCAGGAGTGGTGAGTCGTCAGCCATTCGCCGGCGTGATGACCACACGCCGGTAGGGATCGTCGCCTTCGGAACGCGTGCTGATCCCATCGATCTCGCTGAGCGCATCGTGGACGATCTTGCGATCGGCCGACGACATCGGCTCCAGCACACGAGCGACGCCGGATTGCTTGACCTCGTCGGCCATCTGGAGAGCGAAGCGGTCGAGCGCCTCCTTGCGACGCTGGCGATAACCGCCGATGTCGACGCGGAGACGGGTGTCATGATCGCCGAGGCGCCG
>DASWRR010000293.1:0-1532 GCA_036403055.1 Ilumatobacteraceae bacterium
CATGCGGATCCATGGCCGAGTAGTCGTAGACCCAATAGCCACTGCCGTCCGTGCGTTTGCCGTCGTAGATGTAGGGGACACTGACGGACAACGTCCGACCGTCGCGGTGCAGCCGATCACCGAGCTCGGTGAGGAAGTCGATCCACCGCGGACGGGTCGTCGGCCATGTGGCGCGGTTGTCCGAGAACGCGAAGTTCTCGTAGTCGATGTCGATTCCATCGAACCCGTTCGCCGCCGCAAGATCGGCGATCGCGGCGACGTGGGATGCGCGCGTCGCCGGGTCGGCCAACACCGCGGCCATGCCGCCGGCCCCCATGGCGTCGACGATCGACGGCACCACCTTGGCACCCGCGGCGCGCGTCGCAGTGATGAACTGCGCGGTCGCATCGGCCGACAGGTTCTGGTTCGTCGTGATGGAGGTGGCGCCGTCCGCGGAGTACCACACCGGCGAAACCTGGCGAAGCAGTCGTCCGTTCGTGGCCAGCGTCGCCTCAGCGTCGGGCAGCGCGAAGTACGGCACCCACGCGTCGATCGAGATGTCGAGCGGCGGAGGAGGTTCTGGAGGCGTGCGGGCGAACGCCAGCGCTGCTGCGCACGCCACGACGATCGCGAGCGCGGCGGATAGCGCGATAGTGCGCCGACGGGAACCGTTTGCTGCAGGGCGACGGCGGTCCGGTGACATCAGGGTGTCGACGCTGAGGTCGGCCAGTGATGCGACCTCGCGATGATTGCGTGCTGGTGGAACGTCGACGACATGTGGGATCACGATGACGTGGCATCCGGCCGCCGCCGCTGATCTCAAACCCGTCGGCGAGTCCTCGAGAGCGACGCAGTCTCGTGGCGACACCGACAACGCCCTTGCCGCCGCGAGGTATGGCTCTGGATGTGGCTTACCGCGCCGCACCTCGTCGCCGACGATCGTCGCGGCGAAGGATCCGCGTGGCAGTTCGGCGACGACGGCATCTGCCAACCGGCGCCACGACATGGTGACGAGCGCACATGGGATCTCCGCGGTGCGGAGCTGTGCAAGCAAGTCGCGAGCGCCCGGGCGCCACGGCATCTTCCGCCGCACTCTGGCAATCACGCCGTCCAGCAACTGGTTGACGATCTCGTCGGGCGGCAGCTCGATGTTGCCGTGCTCCCGGATGTAACGCGCCGATTCGAGCAGGTCCTTGCCGACGATTGCGTGCGCGTGCTCATAGCTCCACGTCCCGCCGTGCGCTTCGACCAGCTCGAACTCGCACTCGATCCAGTAGGGCTCGGTGTCGACCAGCGTGCCGTCGAGGTCCCACAAGACGGCGGCTGGTCGTGACGACTTCATGCGGCCGTCAGTCTGGTAGCTCCCGCCGCAGGATGCGCGGCACCAACCCGCCGGCCTAGCGGATGGTGTCGATCGCCAGCGCAGCGCGGCGACCTTCGAGCACAGCTTCGTAGATCGTGCGCGGCGCCACGCAGTCTCCAGCCTGAAGATCGGCGCCTGGGACCGGGTCCGTCGGAAGGCGGAACCCGCAATCGACGAGGGCGGAGCAGGT
>DASWRR010000294.1:0-5035 GCA_036403055.1 Ilumatobacteraceae bacterium
CGCCGGCGGAACGTTGGAGCTCACCGTCAACGGTCGCGGCGAGGTGCCCCTCGACGCCGAGGCGGTCGTGATGAACGTGACCGTGACGGAAGCGAGTGCTGCCGGGTTCCTCACCGTGTATCCCTGTGGCTCGCAGCGGCCGCTGTCGTCGAACCTCAACTTCGTCACCGGCGGAACGGTGCCGAACGCGGTCATCGCTCGTGTCGGATCCGGCGGAGCCGTGTGCTTCTTCGCATCCCAAGGAGTTCAGTTGATCGCCGATGTGAACGGGTACTTCCCGCCAGGCTCGGCGTTCGTTCCGGTCGTACCGGCCCGCATCCTCGAAACACGCTCCGGCTCCCCCACCGTCGACGGACAGTTCCAAGGCGTCGGCAAGATGGGTGCTGACTCCACGCTCGAGCTCACGGTCAACGGTCGCGGTCCTGTCGCGGCGGACGCGACGGCTGTGGTCCTCAACATCACCGTCACGGAGCCGTCGATCGCCGGTTTCGCAACGGTGTATCCATGCGGCCAGCCGCGACCCGAAGCGTCGAACTTGAACTTCGTCGCCGGTCAGACCGTCCCGAACCAAGTGATCTCGCAAGTCGGCGCCGGCGGCAAGGTCTGCATCTACGCACTCGAGCCGACGCAGGTCATCGCTGACGTCATGGGATACTTCCTGCCGGAGTCCTCGCTGGTGTCGCTGCTGCCCGCTCGATTGCTCGACACCCGCCCCGGCAAGCCAACCGTCGACAACCAGTTCGCGGGAACCGGCTTGGTTCCCCGCAACGGCACCGTGCAGTTGAAGGTGACCGGGCGAGGCGGCGTCGCCGGCAGCGTCGGTGCAGTCGTGCTCAACGTCACCGTTGACGGTCCGGTCGGGGCCGGCTTCATCACGGTCTACCCGTGTGGAGAAGCGCAGCCGAACGCCTCGAGTCTGAACTTCGTCGCCGGGCAAACGGTGCCGAACTCGGTCATCGCCCGTGTGGGTGCCGGAGGGAACGTCTGTCTGTTCGCGTCGGAAGCAACACATCTCGTCGTCGACGTGGATGGCTACTTCCCGCCGAGCACCTGACGATGACGACGACATATTTTCACCCTGCTGTCGGCCGGTTTCCTCAGGACTCGAAAGACAACGGCATTGTAGGATTCGGTGATCGGAGTGCACGCCATGGAGGACGTTCTGATCACTCGAATCCGCAGACCAGACGTTTCTTCCTTGCGCACTGGTCTCCGGCGTCTTGGTCGCGAGAAGCTCGGCGTGTACCGAGGAATGTTCGTCAAACGTCTGTTGCAGTGGCCCCTTCGCGCTGCGTTCAGAAGCGTCTCAAGGTATGTGCGACGTGAGCCGGACCTCGTTGTGTTCGGCTCCGTCCGCAACCGCCTTGCGGACAACTCTGCCTACTTGTTCCTCAACATGGCTCGGAGCACAGACCTTCGGTGCGTGTGGATCACAGGATCTCGCAACGTGGTGAACCAGTTGAGGAGTCATGGCTACGAGGCACATCGCCGGTGGTCGTTGAAGGGCATCGCTGCGGTGTTGCGCGCGTCGGCGTTCGTGTACAGCTTCGCGCCCTCCGACATCAACCTCTGGCTCAGTGACGGCGCGACGACGGTCAACCTGTGGCACGGCCTCGGCGTCAAGCGGATCGAGCGCGACCGAGGCGCGCCGTGGGACCGGATGTATCGCGCCAGCGAGCGCAGCATCACCGGCCGCGTCTTCGCCTACGACCGTCACTCGCCGGATTGGCTCGTGACACCGTCGTCGGCGATGTCGGAGTACTTCGCGGCACCGTTCGACCTTCCGCCCGAGCGTTGCGTGCAGTTCGGTTATCCGCGCAACGACCATCTCGTGCAAGGGACTGCGCCGCCGCCGGTTCTCGTCGATCCCGACCTCTACGAGCGCCTCGAACAGCATCCGTTCGTCGTCGGCTACTTCCCGACATGGCGGTACGACTCGTTCGAAGCACTGCCGGACGGATCGCCAACGCTCGACGAGATCGCTCGCGTGGTCGCGGATCAGGGCGGAATCGTGTTGTTCAAGCCGCATCACCAGTCGGCAGCACCGACGGCATCCGACGATTCGGTCGTGCTGCTCCCCGCCGACGCAGACCTCAACGCGTACCTCGGCCTCTGCGACGTCCTCATCACGGACTACTCATCCGTCGCCGCCGACTTCCTGCTGCTCGATCGGCCCATCATCGTCTTCGCGCCGGACGTCGACGACGGCGTTGCCCACGATCGGTTCAGCGCTGACCCGCTGACGATGCAGCCCGGTCTCCTCGTCAGGACGAAGGACGAGATGTTCGCGTTGTTGGGCGAGCTTCGGGCGATCCCCTGTGCTGACAACTTCGCGGCGCTGCGCGACCACTACTGGGGTGCAGCAACACCGGATTCCTCCGCGGCGCTCGCCGAGTTCATGACGACGAAGGTGTGCGCGACGAGCGCGGCGCTGACGAGAGAGTCACGGTGACGTCATGGACCGCTCCGTCAAGAACGTTGCCGTACTGCTAGCCGGGGGCGTCGGGACCCGCGTCGGGCTCGACCTCCCCAAACAACTCATCAAGATCGCCGGACGGCCGATCCTCGAGCACACGCTCGCGGTCCTCGACCGTCACCCCGATGTCGACGAGGTGCTGATCATGATGGCGCCAGGTCATCTCGACGCCGTCCGCGAGATCGTCAACGCGGGTGGCTACACCAAGGTCTCGGGGATCCTCGAGGGTGCCGCGACGCGCAATGGCACGAGCCGGCGCGCGCTCGACCACCTCGGCGAAGGTGAGTGCAACGTCTTGTTCCACGACGCGGTGCGACCGCTTCTCACATCGAGGATCATCGAGGACTGCTTCCGTGCACTCGACACGTACGCGGCAGTCGACGTCGCAATCCCCTCGGCCGACACCATCATCGAGGTCACTCCGCAGAACACGATCCACGCGATCCCACCGCGCGCGAACCTGCGACGTGGGCAGACTCCGCAAGCGTTCAAGGCGTCGGTCATCAGAGAGGCGTACGACCGCGCCGCGTTGGACAACGACTTCGAGGCGACGGACGATTGCGCCGTCGTGCTCCGGTACATGCCCGACGTCCCGATCTTCGTGGTCCCCGGTGAAGAGCGGAACATGAAGGTGACGCAGCCGATCGACGTGTACCTCGCGGACAAGCTGTTCCAGCTGACCGATCCTCTCCCGCAACAACTTCTGGAGGACGAGGACTACCGACGCGCGCTCGCCGGCAAGACGCTCGTCGTGTTCGGTGGCGGATACGGAATCGGGGCCGACATCGCGGCGCTCGCCGAAGGGTACGGCGCGAACGTTGCATGCTTCAGCCGGTCGATGACGCGCACCCACGTCGAGCGCCGTGATGAAGTCGCCGCCGCGGCGCGCAGCGCGATCGAACAGTTCGGCCGCGTCGACCTCGTCGCCAACACGGCAGGGGTGTTGCCGCGTGGCTCACTCGCCGAGGCGTCGGACGAGACGATCTACACCTCGACCGAGATCAACTACATCGCGCCGATGCTGATCGCTCAAGAGTTCTTTCCACTCCTTCGCGAAACTCGCGGCAGTCTGTTGCTGTTCACCTCGAGCTCGTACACCCGCGGCCGGAGTGGCTACAGCCTCTACTCGTCGGCCAAGGCTGCGGTCGTCAACCTGACGCAGGCGGTCGCCGACGAATGGGCCGCGTTCGGTGTGCGCGTCAATTGTCTCAACCCCGAGCGAACGGGTACGCCGATGCGCACGAAGGCGTTCGGCGACGAGCCACCCGGGACGCTGCTCGACTCGATGTCGGTGGCCCGCGCGTCGATCGACATCTTGTTGTCGGCAGGCACCGGACACATCGTCGACCTTCGCAAGGACGACCCGATCCAGAACGCGATGCCGCCGCGCGGCAACAACTACCACATGGCGACGGCGCGTCATGGCTGAGACTGCACCCGCCTTGACGATGCCCGCGCAGCAGCCTGCCGCGGAGAAGCGGAGGCGACGACCGTCGTTGCTCGACGCGGCAGTCGTCGTCATCCGGTCGCTCGGAGCCGATCGTCGGATGGTCTGGATCCTCGGCGCGATCGCCCTCGTCGGGGGATTCGTCGACTCGGCCGGCCTGTACATCATCGCTCGCCTCGCCACATCGCTCACTGCCGGGTCCGACGGCGTTGCTCTATCGATCGGGCCATTGCGGCATGTCACGATCAGCGTCACCGAGGCGCTGCTGATCAGCGCCGGGCTCGTGTTCGTCGTGACGATGCTCGCCCTCCCGACGGCGTGGCTCTCGGCAAAGCTCAGCGAGAAGGCGTTGGTCAAATCACAGGGCAGGTTGATCGATGCATACCTTCGCTCGAGTTGGTCGTTCAGGAGCACCCACTCGGAGGGACACCTGCAGCACCTGATCGGCGATTTCACGCCGCGCATCGAGCGGTTGGTGCTGCAGCTGACCGTGATGATGGTCAACATCGCCGGCATTCTGATGGCGATCACGGCGGCGGTGCTCAGTGCCCCAGCAGCGTCCGCGTACTTCATCGCCGGCCTCGGCCTTGTCGCCGCTGCATTCCTTCCGCTCACGCGGCGCATGCCACGCCTCTCCAGGCGGTACCTCGACTCGAACCGCGAGGTGTCGAGAGCGACCGCTGAAACGGCGCGAATGGCGCAGGAGGTCGAAGTGTTCGACGTCGCGCCCGAGATCGAGGCGGAGCTCGCCGAGAAGAGCAGGAAGAGCGGATCGGTCTTGGCTCGGTTCCGTTTCCTGCTGGTGCTGATTCCCACGAGCTATCAGAACGCGGCGCTTGCCGTGGTGATCGCGGTGATCGCACTGATCCGCATGGGCGGCGCCGCACAGCTTGCGGCGATGGGCCCCGTGTTGATGCTGCTCGTTCGAGCGCTGATCTACGCACGGCAGTTGCAGTACGCGGTGCAGACCGCCGTCGAGCTGACTCCATACGCGTTGGGGCTCGAGCGTGAGATCGAAGAGATGCTGTCCCACACGAAGCCGGACGGCACGAACTGGGTCGGCGAACTCGGCACCATCCGGTTCAAGGATCTTGCGTTCGCTCACAAGGGCG
>DASWRR010000295.1:0-18899 GCA_036403055.1 Ilumatobacteraceae bacterium
GTCGGACGCGGGAAACGGGCCGTCCACCGGGAAGCGCCGCCACGAATCCATCATCTCGGTGTCGTATCCCGCGTGCGCCAGCACGTCGAGGGACGTTCCATCGCCGGTCAACAGGCACAGCGTGCCGCGGTTGGCTTCGATGGCATCGAGCCCGACACCGAGGACGAAGCTGGCGATCGCCTGCAGCTCCATGCGCTCGGCAAGTCCGGAGGTGAGATCGAGCAGCAGCGCGAGCCGGCTCTGAGCGCGTTCCAACCGAGACCGCCCCTGGCTACCGCGAACCGCCGGACGTTGCTGGCTCGCTCGTCGCGGTGGACGGCTGCGTCGCGGGAACGTCGCGCACCGCGTCGAATCGAACGATCAGCAACGCGGTGTCGTCGTCCGAGCCCTGCGGCCGGCGACCGCGCTTGAGCGCGCGGATGGAGTCGGCCAGCTCCTCGATCGGCGCCTCGCCGTGGTCTCGGAGCAGTTCGGCGAGCTCTTCGACCGAGACGGCCTTCGGTGCCGGCGCGTCGGTGAGACCATCGGTGTACAGCACGAGCGTGTCGCCCGGCACGACCTCGACGACGGTCGTCGACAACTTCGGCACGATCATGCCGAGCAGCATTCCAGGAGCACCGACCGGTTCGACGCGCCCATCGCGATGTCGCAGGATGGGCTGCGGGTGCCCGCCGAGTGACAGCTCGATTCGATACCGTCCGTCCTCCAACGGCGTCATGAACGCGAAGCACGCGGTGCAGAACGTCGCCGGGCGATGTTCGGCCAGCGCCTGATGCACTGCCTCCAGAACTACGGTCGGGGAGGAAGCGTTGCGGGCCGCGGCTCGTAACGTGTGCCTGGCGAGGCCGGTGAGCGCTGCGGCCTCGACACCTTTGCCACACACGTCGCCGATGGCGATGGCCCACCGATCGTCGGCGATCGCGAACATGTCGTAGAAGTCACCGCCGATGAGGTTGGCCGCGCCGGCGGGCCAGTACCGCGCCGCGACCGACACGCCCGCCGGCGAGTCGAGGTACTGCGGGAGGAGCCCGAGTTGCAAGGTCTCCGCGATCTCACGCTGTTCGTCGTACAGACGCTCGTTGTCGGCGGCCAACGCCAGTGCAGTGTCACGACGTTCGAGCAATCGACGGGCGAGCACCGCGAACGCCAGGACGAGCACGACGCCAGCGATCGCGACGATCCACCACAGGTTGGCGAACAGGTCGCCGCTGAGGGTGCCGATCGGGGTCATCACGAGCATGATCTCCTGGCTGCCGAACTCGATGGACTTGGACGATGTCCGGCCGTGAAGTGGCAAGTCGCGAACACTGGCGCTGATGAGATGGTCCGCGACCGGCCGCGTTCCGAGGTAGATGGCATAGTCCAACTGTGCGAACGGTTCCTCGGTGCGCCGCCGGACGTTTGGGTCAGCGGCGAGCGCGCGCTCGGCGTACACCACGTACTTGCTCTTCGCACCGTCGTCGCCCACGGCGTACCCCAACCGTCGCGGCGTCAGCCGCATCATGTCGGTCACGACGAGGGCCTTCTTCGTCGCTTGCTGCTCCACGTTCGTCGCGCCATCCGCGGACAACGCGATCGGATCGCCGACGTGGGCGGTCGGAGTCGTACTGCCGACCCTGTACACCGCCGCGGCTGTAACGAGTTGGCCTTGCTTGGTTCCGACGATCGGAGAGATCGCCTTCGCGAACGCCGCTTGGTCGCCATCGGTCTCAGCTGCAACGTTGGCGGCTCCGTCGAGCGTTGCCTGGATCCTCGCGACCGACACGCTCAGAGTCGATGCCGCCTCATTGGTCCGCTGTTGCAACAATCGATCTTCCGCCTGGTTGAACAGCACACGCGATCCGACGGACAACGCGCCGAACAGCGCGAGTCCGACCACTGCGATCACAATTGGAAGTCGACGACGCGTGCGAGCGGAACTCACGCCTCCAAGTTTGCCAGTTCCGCGCGCACTGCGCAGCAGTCGGGGTGACTTTGATCCGCCGATCCGGTCACATGACGTCCCCTGGTCGGAGTACTCATACCGTTGACTGTCCTGCAGGCCGAAGATATGGTCTCATGGCGGGAAGATTTGTAGCACGGTCCGCGGACTTGCTCGGAGGACAGATGGAAGAGAACGCCTCGTTGGCCGGCGTGCCGTCGAGATCGACACTGAGCACGTGTGTCGTCGATGTCGTGACGTCGACCGATGTGATCAGCGTCAGCGTTGCGGGAGAGCTCGACATGGCGGACGCCGATCAGGTCGGCGACGTCTTGATCAACGCGGCGGACGCCGGCAAACCGCTCGTGCGCCTCGTGCTGTCGGACCTGCGATTCGCAGATTCCTCGGCGATCAAGGCGATCCTGATCGGCGCCCGCGTCGCGCAGGACCGGGGCGTCAGGTACGAACTGGTCAACCCTCGCGGACTGGTGAAGCGACTGCTCGAGGTCACTGGGCTCGACAGCGCGCTGAACGTCGTCCACGAGCCGCAGGACGACGCCGCATAACGAACAGTTGCCGGGTTGCGGTCAGGTCGGCTTCTTGACGATGCGCAGCAACGCCGTCACGAGCACATCGTCACCGAGGTGCTCGATCGTCAGGTTCTCGGACAACGAGTCGACGATTGCCAACCCGCGTCCCCTGAGCGACAGCTGCTTCAGCGAGACTTCGCTGATCGGACGCCACATCTCGCGCGGCGGTGGCAAGTGGTCGACGGGATGATTGCGAATCGAGATCGCGGCGTGGTCGTCGTCCAGCGGAGTGACCTCGAGGGTGTACGGCCGCCCGGCTGAGTTCTGGACAGCATTGGAGCTGAGCTCGCTGACGATGAGCACCGCTCGTTCCTTGGTCGCGTCGTCGGCACCGCGTTCGTCGAGCCATGCTTCGACATCGTGGCGCGCCGTGTGCAGCGTGGTCAGACGACCCTCGTACTCGCGACGCAAGCCCGCCGACGACTCGCGCTCCGCCGACTTCATCGTTTCCCGCGTGAGGCGACGTGGTCGCCAAGCCTGGGGGTCATACGTCTGGACAGCATACGCATTCCTGCATACCTGGAAAGGACTTCTGCGAGAGCGCTCTACTCGACGGCCGCCACGCGAGTCGGCACCTCAGATCACGAGCGACGTTCCACCGTCGACGACGACGACATGGCCCGTGATGTACGAGCCGCGGACCAATCCGATCACCGCGTCGGCGCAATCGTCCGGCGTCGCCGACCTGCCCATCGGCGAGGTTGCCGCGACCGCGGCGTGCTGATCCGGCCATTGCGATGTCCACGGCGTCGCCACGAGACCGGGTGCGACCGCGTTGACACGAACCGGCGCGCATGCCTTCGCGAGGAGTGCCGTCATGTGGTTCAACGCAGCCTTCGACATCGCGTATGCGATCGACGATCCGATCGGTCGAAGGCCGGCGATCGAGGTGATCGTCACGACGTTGCCGTCGGGCGACTCCTTGAGGTGTGGCATCGCGGCCTTCGTCAGCCACCAGGTGCCGAACACGTTCACCTCGAACGTCTTTCGGAAGATGTCGTCGTCGAGCGCCTCCAGATCGGTGTGCGCAACTCGCGTCGTCCAGCCGGCGTTGTTGATGAGTACGTCGAGACGTCCGAATCGATCGATGGCCGTCTTGATCAACGCGTGCCCTTGCGCCTGATCGCTGATGTCCGCCTGCACGTACATCGACTCCGTCGGCAGCGACTCTGCGACGTCAACACCGGCCTCGACCGATGACGACGAGTTGACGACGACGCGCGCGCCGAGCGCCGCGAGATGACGCGCTGTCGCCTCGCCAATCCCACTCGATGAGCCGGTCACGATCGCCACCCTGCCGTCGAGAACTTCACTGCCAGCCATCGATGCGCTCCTCGGTTGGAAATCGATCGAGCCTACGCTGGGCGCCGCGAGGTCAGGTGTAGCGAACCGGGGTCGACCATGTCGGGTCAGCGTGTCGTTGCCAGTACCGGGTTCGTAGATCTGCTGTCTGCGGCCCGACATCGCCGTCGCCGATGGGTGTGCCGTTGAGCGTCGTGACGGGCATGACGCCGCCGGCCGTCGTGCAGGTGAGGACCTCGTCGGCGCGCAGCAGGTCCTCGGCCGTGAGGCGGCCTTGCTCGGCAGGCACACCCGCGTCGCGACACAGATCCATCACGGTCCGTCGCGTCACACCCTGCAACGTGCCGGACGCCGGGGTCAGCCAACGTCCGTCGACGTAGGCGAAGATGTTGTACCCCGGACCCTCCGTGATCGCACCGGTCATGTCGCGCAGCACCACCATCTGAGCGCCGTGGTCGTATGCATCGAACTGGGCCATGTCGAGGTCGAGCCAGTGGTAGTTCTTCACGGACGGATCCACGCTCTCGGGCGGGATCCGCGGGATGTCGCTGATCCACATGCTGGCACCGACAGCCTGCTGCTCCTCGGGGCTGACCCAGATGTACGGCACAGCGAAGCAGTACAGGTTGTTGCGGCAGGTTCGAAGGTCGCGACTTCCGACCGCGGGACGACCGCGTGTGCAGGTCATCGAGACGTACGCGCGCTGCAGGCCGGCGCGGTTGACGCACTCGTGCAAGACCGAGTCGAGGTCGTCGCGTGACATCCCGATGTCGAGACGAAGTTGGGCGACGCTGTGCATGAACCGGTCGAGATGGTCGTCGAGCCGGAAGAACCGCCCGTCCCACACGCTCACCACGTCGTAGGTGCAGTCCGAGCGGGTGACGCCCATGTCGAGCACCGAGATCTTTGCTTCGCCGATCGGACAGAACTCGCCGTCGATGAACGCGGCGCCCGCGGACCAGCGCGCCGAGACCTCGACATCTGACATCGCAACATCTGACATCACACACTCATAGCAGCCAGCGGACACGACGCCCGAGTTTGATGGTTGCAGGCCTCGGGTACGAATGACGGGCAATTCTGCGCGTACTGGAACAGGAGACGTCATGACTTCCGAAGACTTCGGAGAGCCCGTAGCGGACAGACCACCGACCGAAGAAGAGGAACGCGCTGCCGAACGAGCCGCGAGGAACGTCGACTTGGAGAACGTCGCCGAGCACTACGAAGCGATGGCCGAGCTCGGGGCTAACGTCGAGGGCGAAGGGCAGATCGATTCGGAGAGGAGTGCATCGTGAGCGGCACGGTCGTGGGCGATCATCTTTCGGACGTGCAGACGCTTCGCGAGAACGCGCGTGCGCACATCTCGCAGGGCCCACTGACCGAGAACTACGGCGCTGATCGCGAACGGGTCATCCAGGTGCTCAATGAAGCGTTGGCGACCGAGCTCGTCTGCGTGCTCCGGTACAAGCGCCACTACTTCATGGCCGATGGCATCAACTCCGCATCGGTCGCGGCCGAGTTCTTGCAACACGCGACAGAGGAGCAGAGTCACGCCGACCAGATCGCTGCGCGGATCGTGCAGTTGCAGGGCGAGCCCGACTTCAATCCGTCGACACTCGTCAACCGCAGCCATGCCGAGTACGTCGAGGGAACCGACCTCATCGACATGATCAAGGAAGATCTCGTCGCCGAACGAGTCGCGATTGCGTCCTACAGCGAGATCGCTCGTTGGCTGGGCAACAACGACATCACCACGCGTCGTCTGATGGAGACGATCCTCGCGGTCGAGGAAGAGCACGCCGACGACCTTCTCACCTTCCTCAAGCAGTTCGGCGTCGACCTCTGACGACCGGCGCCTGATCGACACGCTGCTCGACGAGCTGGCGGCCGCCGGGCTTCGGCGCGGCGACTTCCTGGCTGTTGCGTCGGCCAGCGGCATCGGCGTCGGGTTGGCGACCGTCGACGGTTGGTCCAAAGGCATCTCGAACAGCGATCCGGTCGAGGTCGTCCGACGCGTCGAGGTCGCGCTTCGACCGAGGTGGATCGTGTGGGGCAGCGACACGACCGCGGCGCTCGTCGCGGACGGTCTGCGCATCTCCAAGTGCTGGCACATCGCCGCCGTCCAACGGTTGCTGTCCGGAGGCTGGAGGATGGATCCGACGCGGGCCTGGGCGCTGCTGCACGACCTACCCGTCGATGATCTACCGGTCGTTGCGGATATCGATCTCTTCACGCAACCGTTTACCGGTGATCCCGACGAGCCGCTCCGGACGGACGGGTACATCGATCCCGAGTGGTGTGCCGCGGGCTTCGACTGGACGCCCGCGCGACTGGCGCGCTGGGCCGCGCTGGCCGTGCGCGCCACACTCGTGCAGGAGACGCGCCTCGCCGCGATGGACGAACGTCCTGCCGCGCCGGCGACGGCTCGGTCGGAGTCCGCGGCCGAGTTGCTCTGCGCCGAGCTCGCGGCCGATGGGCTGCCGATGGATCGCGCCGCGGCGGAGGGAATCGTCGCGTCCTTCATCGGTGAGCGGCCACGATCGGACGCGGACGCCCTCGCTCGACGGCAGGAGCGTGACGCCGAGGTGCTGCGGCACTCGACGAACCGGGGGTGCGACCTGCGCAATCCCGCACAGGTCAAGTCACTGCTGCGTGGCATCGGCGTCGAGTTGCCGGACACACGAGCGTGGCGTCTGGAGGCAATCAAGGATTCGCATCCGCTGATCAGCGCGCTGCTCGATTGGCGCAAGGCCGAGCGAATCGCCACCACGTTCGGTTATGCGTGGCTCGACGAGAACGTCTCGGCCGACGGACGGCTGCGCGGCGAGTGGTCGGGATCCGACGGCGCCGCCGGACGAATGACGGCGACCGCCGGTCTTCACAACATGCCGGCACACCTGCGGTCGGCGGTCATCGCCGAACCGGGTCACGTGTTCGTGCGCGCCGACCTTGGACAGATCGAGCCGCGTATCTTGGCGGCCGTGTCGGGCGACGCGGCGTTGGCGGACGCAACGGCCGACGACGACATGTACCTGCCCGTCGCGCAGCAACTGGGCGTCGACAGAGCGACGGCCAAGGTTGCCGTTCTCGGCGCGATGTACGGGCAGACGACGGGGCACGGAGCCGCGGCGCTGCGCGGGCTCGACTCGGCGTACCCGGTCGCGATGAGATACCTCGCGGAAGCGGACCTCGCCGGCCAGGTCGGGCGCGACATTCGGACCCACGGCGGTCGACTGGTTCGCATGGGAACGTTCGGCGACGACGACCTCAGCGATCGCGACAGTCGCAGCCGAGCCGCGGCGCGGGGTCGATACGGGCGCAACGCAATGGTGCAGGGCGCCGCTGCAGAGTTCTTCAAGGTGTGGGCGGTCACCGTTCGCTCGCAGGGTGCCGCGTTCGATTCCCGCATCGTGCTGTGCTTGCACGACGAACTGCTCGTTCATGCTCCGGTGGAGCACGGCGACGCCGTGGCCCGTCTGGTCGCGCGGTGCCTGGACGATGCGGCGACGCGTTGGGCGCCGAACGACACCGTGCGGTTCGTCGCCGACGTCAGCGTGCTCACCCGTTGGTCGGACGCCAAGCCCTGACGGGCGACGTCCTGGCACCGATCCACGGTTGCCGAACGAGAGGTATGGTGCCCGGATGACCGCCCGCCGCCCTCGCGAGCTGCGTCTCGCGCTGTCGATGAACGGTGGCGTCAGCCTGGCGGTGTGGATCGGGGGCGCTGTCGCCGAGATCGATTGTCTTCGCCGCGGTGATGGCTTCTGGGGAGACCTGCTCGAGGCGAGCGGATTCCAACGTCGGGCGCTGGTCGATGTGATGACCGGCGCGTCGGCAGGCGGGCTGAATGCCGTGTTGATGGCGCAGGCGATTCGCTCCGACACACCGTTCGTCGAGTTCCTTCCGCTGTGGCAGGACCATGCCGACATCGACACCTTGTTGAAGGGTCCGCGTCATGCCGGCCGCAGCGAGCCGCGGGCATTGCTGAAGGGCGAGTACTTCCGCGAGTCGTTGCGCGACGCGCTCGACAAGCCGCCCACCGCCGAGCCGCTCGATCAGGATCTGGCGATCTTCGCGAGCGCAACACTCGTCCGACCGAATCCCGTTGAGTTCAGAGACGTCCCCGGGGCGCCGATCGCGGAGACTCGCAGCGACGCGTACTTCCACGTCGCTCGGCGAGGTCGCGCTGCTCGTGGTCTCGACGCGTTCGAGCCCGCGGATCGGGTGGTCGGGAACGTCGACGCGCTCGCCCTCGTCGGTCGTGCGACCTCGAGCCTCCCGGGTCTGTTCGAGCCGGTTCGCTTCGACCGCCAAACGTTCGGTGCGCGGCTCGTCGGAGCGTTCACGAAAGATCGCGACAGCGTCGAGGTCATGGACGGTGGCGTGATCGACAACGTTCCGATCTCACGGGCGATACGGGCGATCGCGAACAGCCCCGCAGAGCGTCGCGTTCGCCGTGTACTGCTCTACCTTCACCCGGATCCGGGTGGTCGGCGTGGCGCTTCGGCTCACGCTGATCCCGACACCGCGCTCGAGGTCGTGCGCTCGTTCTTCGGCAAGCGCAAGGAGACGATTCGCGAGGACATCGAACTGCTGCGGTTGCACAACGACAGCGTCGACCGTCGCGGTGAGGAAGCAGAGGCATTGCTTCGTTCGTTCGCCGGTCGCGACCACCGCGTCGACACCACAGAGCGTGCCGCCCTCGATCGCAGTGTCACAGCGGCGATGTTGTTGCGCGCTGCCATCGATCCTGCGAGCGAGGTGACGTGGCACGCACCGAACGTGGCCAGGCTCGTGCCGCTCATCGACGACCCAGGCGATCCATCGAAGTCCGAGCTCGCCGACGACATTCGCGCGACAGTCACGTCATCGGATGTGTTGCTCGCGATGGCGGCACGTCGCACCGCGCTCGCGATCCAGCGCATCGTCAGTTCGATTGCCGCAGCCGATCCGACGGTCGAGTTCGAGGACGCGCAGCCGAAGATCTACGAGCTGTTGCTCCTCTGCGATGTCATCACCAGCTACCAGTTGGCGCGGTTCCTCGGCCACGGTGCAGGTTCGTCCGCGACAACACGTCTGACGTGCTCGCGCGAAGAGCTCGAGAGCGTCGTGATCGCAGACTCTCCTCAAGCCGACGGTGCGATCGACGACTCGACATGGAAGGCGCTCGCGTCGTGGGACCTGTCGGCGGTCACTCCGTGCTCAGGCGGGCGTCACCTTCGCGAACACCTCGACTTCCTCACGACGCAGATCATCGAGAGAATTGCGGACCCGCCGAAGGACATGGACTGCCCGGCGGCGGAGGTGCTGCGGAACCTGAAGTCAGGTGCATCGACACCGGCCGATCTCGATCTCGCACTGCTGCCACTCGCCGCCGAGCCGATCGCCAGCGACCAACCGATCGAGTTCGTGCGGATCGCCGGTGATGTCGAGTCGCCGGCGTCAGAGGCCTTCGCGACCCATTCGGGAAACGGGCCGAAGATCGCCGGTCTGCAGCTGCACCACCTCGGCGCGTTCTTCGATCGCGATTGGCGAACGAACGACTGGTGGTGGGGGAGGCTCGACAGCGTGCGCGCCCTGCTCGACGTCGCGCTCGACGACGAGGCGATGAAGTCGCTCCGCGAAGGTGGCTTCCTCGCGCAACACGGCTTCACCGAAAACGACACCGCCGTCGAGGACATCAAGCACTGGCTGGTCAAGAAGCGCCAACTCGAACTGCTCGAGGTGCGGCTCGGGAAGCAGACGGACTTCGATGGTGCAACGAGCTCCGACGCCTTCGTGGCGTGGGCCCGGAAGGATCGCCGCCTGAGCTCGCAACTCGGTCGCAGGACGCTCACGAGCACGGCGATACGTGGATCGATCACCGCCTCCAAGGTCGTGCGAGCGAAGACTGGCAAGTTGGCGCAAGTCGCCCTCACCGTGTCGCGTCCGGTGTTGCTGGCGATCGCCGGCTCCGTCCTTGCCGGCCGGCGCGCCGCGGCCGCGATCGCATGGACGGTCTGTCTCATGGCTGCGGTGCGAGCAAAGTCGCAAGCAGACAGCTGGGTCCTGTGGGGCATCGGTGTCGCGCTGTGCGCCGCGATCGCGGCGCTCGTGGAGCTCAAAGTTCGCCCGACCTTGACGAGCCCGTGGAAGCTGTGGCCGTATGTCTACGCCGCGGCGGGTGTTGTCGTCGGCGCGTTCGCGATCCTCGACAAGTCGTCGCTCGAGCACGACTGGCGATGGTGGATCATCCCGCCCCTCGCGGCAGGCGTCAGCGCGCTGATGCTGTTCTTCTGGATGCGGCCCTGGGCTGCCGCACTGCTGACGACCGCGACAGCGGCGTTGTATCTGCTCTTCTCGTATGCAGCTGTTCGCCAGCGCGATCGACATCCGCTCGGCGGCTGGCCGCGAGCGTGGATGTTCCATTCGCTCTGGGTGTGCTGGCTGATCGCGATTCTCGGAATACCGATCGCGATCGGGTTCATGCCCGACAGCATGCTCAGACCGCTTCCGACTCGACCGCACAGGACGAACACGAACCCATGACGGAACGACCAAATACGACCGAAGGCGTGCTCGCGCATCTGACGAACGGGAGATGCAGCCTGCTGATCGCAACGGATGGCGGCATGCCCTGCGTCGTCCACTGGGGTGCAGCGCTCGGTGACACCGAGTCGGCAGTGGTGGGTGCTGTCGAGCGGCCGGTTCCAGGAGGCGGTCTCGACATCGATCCACCGCTCGGACTCGTTGCCGAGTCGAGCGTCGGTTGGTTCGGGAAGCCGGGCTTGGAGGGACGTCGCCCGGATGGACGCGACTTCGCGCCGCAGTTCGTCCTGGCGTCGAGCACAGTGCACGCCAACTCGGCCACGTTCGTGCTGCGCGACGTGCACGCCGCGCTGTCGTTGACGGTCGACGTTGCTCTCCACGACAGCGGCGTCACGAGGTTCGCGGCGTCGCTGACCAACGACGGGGACACCGACTACTGGCTCGATGCGCTGCGCGTGTCGCTGCCGGTGCCATCGCAAGCGGGTGAGCTGTTGACGGTCGGCGGGCGGTGGACGAACGAGTTCGGGCAAACGCGAACGCCGTGGATGGCGAACTGTCTCACGATCGACAACCGCCGCGGCAAGACGTCGCACGAACGGCTCGGCGCGGTGTTCGCGGGGACACCCGGGTTCGCCGAGCAGTCAGGTGAGGTCTGGGGATGCCACATCGGTTGGAGTGGGAACTTCGAGATCACATGTGATTCGGTGACAGACGCGCGCCGGTCCGTTCAGCTCGGGGAGCTCTTGGCATCGGGCGAGATCTCATTGGCAACCGGCGACAGATATCAAGCACCGACGGTGTATGCCGCGTACTCGGGGGACGGGCTCAATGCAGTGTCCAACGCGTTCCACGCGTTCATGCGCGCTCGCCCGCAACATCCCTCGACGCCGCGGCCCGTGCTGCTGAACATCTGGGAGGCGGTCTACTTCGATCACGATCTCGACACGCTGCTGCGCCTCGCGGACATCGCCGGATCGTGTGGTGTCGAACGATTCGTCGTCGACGACGGTTGGTTCCACTCCCGCCGCAACGACAGCGCCGGCCTCGGTGATTGGTGGGTCGACACGACCGTCTGGACGAACGGCCTCACGCCATTGATCGACCATGTCCGCGGTCTCGGGATGGACTTCGGCATCTGGGTCGAGCCGGAGATGGTGAACCCGGACTCCGATCTCTACCGCGCCCATCCCGATTGGGCGTTGGTCGACCCGCGTTATCCGGTCGTGCTCGGCCGCAACCAACTGGTGCTCGACCTGAGCCGCGCGGAGGTCTCCGACCATCTCTTCGGCCAGCTCGATGCACTGCTGCGCGATCACGACATCGCCTACGTCAAGTGGGACATGAACCGCGATCTCGTTGCTCCGTCGTCGTCCGGGCGTGCCGCGACGCACCGCCAGACGGCAGGTGTCTACGCGCTGTTCGATCGACTGCGCGCGGCCCATCCTGGCGTCGAGTTCGAGAGCTGCGCGTCAGGTGGCGGTCGCGTCGATTTCGGCATCTTCGAACGCACGGAGCGGGCGTGGACGAGCGACTCGATCGACGCGCTCGATCGCCAGCAGATCCAACGTGGGTTCTCGTTGCTGTTCCCACCCGAGCTCATGGGAGCCCACATCGGTTCGCCGGTCGCTCACACGACCGGCCGCTCGCACGGTCTCGCATTCCGCGCGATCGCGGCGATCTTCGGATCGCTCGGGATCGAGTGGAACCTGCTGACGGCATCGGACCAAGACCGCGCCGACGTCGCCGAGATCATCGCCGCGTACAAGCGCTTGCGGCCGTTGTTGCACCATGGCGAGGTAGTCCGGCTGGACCATCCGGATCCGACGGTGCTCGTCCACGGGGTGGTCGCGGCGGATCGAAACGAGGCGGTGTTCGCGTGCACGCGACTGGCCTCCGGTCCGTCGCTCCACACGTCGCCGATCCGATTCCCGCGTCTCGATCCCGATCGCACATACGACATCGCGGCCGTTGACATCGGTCACGGTCGATGGGGAAGAGCGCGTCGACAGCCGGGGTGGTTGACGCAAGGTTTGCAGATGACGGGTCGTCAACTGGCCGCACTCGGCTTCAGTGCGCCGGTGTTGCACCCGGAGACCTCGATCTTGATTCACGTGACAGCGGCGGAAGATCGCCCGTCGCGCTAGCCGGCTTCTTCTGCAGCGCGTTGCACCGCCGCGAGGATCTTGACGTAGCCCGTGCACCGGCACAGGTTCCCCGACAACCCGATCCGAACTTCCTCTTCTGTCGGCGACGCGTTGCGACTCAGCAGCGCCGTCGCCGACATGATCATCCCTGGGGTGCAAAATCCACATTGCACGCCGCCTTCGTCGAGGAGCGCTTGCTGCAACGGGTGCAGCGTGTCGCCGACCATCACGCCCTCGATCGTGGTGATCGCGCGGTCGACGGCCTGGGCCGCGAGGTACGAGCACGAGTTGACGGGCCGGCCGTCGATCAGCACCATGCAGGCGCCGCACTCGCAGTCGTCGCAACCCTCCTTCGTCCCGGTCAGCCCGATCTCGGTGCGCAACACGCTGACCAGGTTTCGTCCGGCGTCGACGGCGACCGGATAGTCGGTTCCGTTGACGTTGAGGCTGATCGAGATCGTCACGACGCTGCTCCGATCCCGAGACTGCGATTGACAGGAACGCCGATCGATTCTCCGCCGGCGCGTCGTACCGCGGCGTCGACGGCGCGTCGCGCCATCACGCCGATGCAATGCTTGCGGTAGCCCTCGCTCGCGCGGACATCGCTGATCGGAACGGCTTGTTCGCTTGCGAGCGCGGCCACGTCCGCGAAGAGTGACGCATCGATCTGGCGACCGAGGAACGTTTCGACGCCGCGCACGGCGACGATCGTCGGCGCGACGGCGGTGAGGGCGATCGCCATCGCCGCGACGGCGCCGTCTGCGTCGAGCACGACCGAAGCAGAAGCCCCGACAACCGCGATCTCCATTGCCCGGCGGTACTCCAAGCGAACGTAGGCGCTGCCGGATCTCGGCGGTCGTGTCGGGAGGTGGATCGCGACGCACAGCTCACCCGGCTCGGCGGACGTGCGGCCAGGTGCAGTCCACAGGTCAGCGATCGCGATTCGCCTCGACCCTGTCGTCGACTGCAACTCGACATCCGCACCGAGGACGAGCAGCGGCGCACCGGTGTCCATCGCCGGAGATGCGTTCATCACGTTGCCGCCGAGTGTTCCGACGTTGCGCGTCGAAGGGGAGCCGACGAGTGCGCTGGCGTCGGCCAACGCGGTGTACCGCTCGACGATGACCGGCTCGGCCTCGAGCCGGGCGTGCGTCACGAGGGCACCGATTCGCAGGCCGTCGGAGGTGGTGTCGATGTTGCCGAGCGGCTGGATGCGATCGATCGCAACCACGGCATCGGGGAGCTGCGCCTTGCCCTGGCGGGCGCCGACCACGAGGTCACTGCCTCCCGCAACCGGGCGGGCGCCTGCGGCGACGGCGGCAAGTGCCTCGTCGAGCGTCTTCGCAATCGTGAAGTTCATGGTTGTCCGTTCGACATCGTCTGCCACACTCGCTCGGCGGTCATCGGCAGCTGTCGGACCGGTTTGCCCAACAGCTTGGCCAACGCGTTCGAGATGGCCGCGGCTGTTGCAACGTTCGGTGCTTCGGCCAACCCCTTCGCGCCTCGCGGTCCCGCGTCGGGTGTCGCGATCTGCACGAAGTGCGTGTGGATCGCCGGCGAGTCGGCGCACGTCTGCAGCTTGTACTCGAGGAGGGCTGCGTTGCGTTGGCGTGAGTCGTCGCCGTACACGGTGCCCTCCGTCAGTGCCTGGCCGATGCCCATCATGACGCCGCCTTGTATCTGCCCGAGGGCGCCGGTCTCGTTGATGATCGTGCCGGAGTCGTGTGCGGCGCCGACCTCCAGCACGCGCACGACGCCGGTGTCGCGATCGAGGCGGATACGGACGGCGTGACACGAGAACTGCGGCGCAACGAACGATGCCATGCCGACGTCACCGACGCAGCTCGAGCCCACCAGCGGAGGCGCCGATGGCGGTGCGCCGGAGCCGTGGCCGATCAACAGCTCGCCGCCGGAGGCGATGCCGGCGAGCTCGACGATCGAGACGCTCGAGCCCGGTGTGCCCGCGACGTGGGCCTGGCCATCGGCGAGCAAGATGTCGGCGGGGGACGCCTCGAGGTGCTCGGCGGCGAGTGCCTTGAGCTGCTCGGCGATCTGTCCGGCGGCAGCAACGACGGCGCGACCGTTGTTGAAGAGCGTCTGCGATCCAGTCGCGCCCATGTCGTACGGCGCTGCGGACGTGTCCTGATAGATCAGCTCGAAGTTCTCGGGGTCCATCCCGAGCTCCTCAGCCGCGAGCTGTCGCAGTGTCATCACCGAACCGGTGCCACACTCCTGCGCACCCGTGATGATCTGGCCCGAGCCGTCACCGTCGATCTTGATGTACGCACCGGACGGGACCGCGAAGCTCGGCCACCAACCGATCGCGACGCCGATCGCCTCGTCCTCGGGCAGCGAGCGGCCGTAGCCGACGAGCTTCGTCGCCTCCTCGATGCACTGCTGCACACCGATCTCGCCGTAGGTCTGGCCGCTCGGGCCTTCGACGCCGGTGTCGACTGCGTTCTTGCGCCGGAACTCCACCGGGTCCATCCCGAGTGCAGCGGCGATCTCGTCGGTGTGCGATTCGACCGCCCAGCACGCCTGCGGGGCCGTTGGCGCGCGCACGGACCCGGACGGTTGATGGTTGGTGTACACGAGATGCGCGGCGACGTCGAGGTTCGGTATCCGGTAGGGACCCGACACGTGCATCGCCGCGAGTTGCGGAAAGAAGCCGCTGTCGGCGGTGTACGCGCCGTTGTCGATGGCGATCCACGCCTTGCGTGCGGTGATGGACCCGTCGTTGCGCACGCCGGTCGTGATGTCGATGACCATGCCCTCGCGCCGCCGGTCGGGAGCGACGAACTCCTCGCGACGTGAGAACACCAACCGCACCGGTCGCTTGGCGACTTTCGCGAGCGCGGCGACGTGCGCCTCGTAGTGAAAGCCGCATTTGCCACCGAACCCACCACCGAGGTGCGGCACGATGATCCTGACGCGATTCGCCGGCATGCCCAGCGTTTCGCAGACACCGGCGCGAGCATCGAACGGCACTTGCGTCGACGTCCAGATCGTGACCTTGTTGCCCTCCCACTGGGCGACGACGGCGCGCGGCTCGATCGGAGCCGCGTGGCTGCCATCGGCGACATAACGACTGGTGATCACGTGGTCAGCGCCCGCGAGCCCGGCCTCGACATCACCCTTGCTGATCGACGAGAACGACGCGTCGTTGCGGTCGCGCACCAACGCGTCTGCCGCGCCGTACGACGCCCAATCCGCGTGGACGAGCGGCGCATCGCCCCCGAGTGCTGATTCGAGATCGGTCACGAGCGGCAAGGCGTCGTACTCGACGACGATCGCGTCGACGGCCTGCTGTGCGATCGCCGCTGTCGTCGCCGCGACCGCCGCGACGATCTCACCTTCGAAGCGGACGACGTCGCGAGCGAACAGCCTGCGGTCCTGCACGAACGGACCGAACCGAACGTCGAGCACGTCGTCCGCCGTCATCACGGCCATCACACCGGGGATCGCGCGCGCCGCTGTGACATCCAGCTTGGTGATGCGCGCGTGGGCGATTCCGGCGTACAAGAACTTCGCAGAGAGCATCCCGGTCAACGTGAGATCGGCGGTGTACCTCCCGCTTCCGGTGACCTTGTCCGGGCCGTCGGCGCGGATGAAGCGTGGCTTGGTTGCTGCCGTCATGGTCGCCAATATGCCACGTCCGCAACCGCCCGGATTCATGCGACACGTTTGTCACGCACACTCACCGGTCGGAACCGGTGTGGACGCGCCGAGATGATCCTCCAGCAACGATGCACGCATCGCCCACGCGCGCGACTTCGCTTCTCGGCTGGTGGCCCAGACCAGCGCGACCGCCTGGTTCGCGATCACGACGACCGCGCCGGAGTCGCCGGCGCGGATGTCGAGCGTCAACTCGTAGCCGGGACGGATGTGCTTGCCGTTGCCGTGGATGTCTGCGGTCTGGATGTTGACGAGCCGTTGCACCTGCGCAGGAAGTGTCACCGGCGCATCGTCTCGGTACACCACGACCTCGCCGCGGTTGCCGGGCGCGGCAGCCCCGATCGGAATCGGAGTGGCGATCGACGGATCGACCTTCAGCACTGCCACGTCGAGGACCGGATCGATGTACACGACGGTCGCGTCGGTGACACCGCGTGGACTGCGGACTTGGATCGTCTTGGCGCCGGCGACCACATGGGCGACCGTCGCCACTCGTCCCGCCGCGACCATCATCCCGGCTCCGTGAACCTCGACCTGGCGGCAACCGTTCGCGATCACCTGAACGGCCGCATCTCCGATCGGCACGAGTGGGCGTGTGTCGGTCGCACGCAACGGCGTGCTCGCGCACGACGCGACCAGGCACCCGGCGACGAATGCCCCGAAGGCCACGAGACGGGTGTGCCGGCGCAGCGTGATCATGAAGTCGCTCATCTTGTCCGATTGCGGCTGCCCGGTAGTATCGGTCGAGGTGAGCGACATCGAGACACGCGACTACTCATTGCTCGGCGAGAACTCGCGCCGAGCCGTCGAGTCCGGCCTCGCCCAGGCGCAGTGGTATCGCACCGACGTCCCGCGCAAGCGGATGAAGGAGCTCATGCAACGCCGCAACGGCCCGGCCATTCGCGACACTGCACTGTGGATCGGGCTGCTCGTCGTACTCGGTGGGCTCGGCGTGTACCTGTGGTTCTCCGTGTGGTCGCTGCTGTGCTTCGCCGCGTATGGCGTCCTCTACGGATCGGCATCGGATGCCCGGTGGCACGAGTGCGGGCACGGCACGGCGTTCAAGACTCGGTGGATGAACACGATCGTGTACAACCTCGCCTGCTTCATGATCATGCGTGACCCGACGGTGTGGCGATGGAGCCACGCTCGCCATCACACCGACACGATCATCGTCGGACGCGATCCCGAGATCGTCGCTCGTCGACCGCCGCCACTCGGTCACATCGCGGCGGACTTCCTCGGGCTCTTCGCCGTCCCGGCGGCGTTCAAGCACATGTTCGTCCATGCGTCAGGACGGATGCTTGCCGAAGAAGCGACGTACGTCCCCGACACCGAGCGATCGAAGACGTACTGGACGGCACGCGCATGGCTGCTGATCTACGCCATCGTCGTCGTGTGGTGCATCGCCTCGCGCAGCATCCTCCCCGCAATGGTCATCGGCCTGCCACGGATGTACGGCGCGTGGCACCACATCGTCACCGGTCTCACGCAGCACAGCGGGCTCGCCGACGACGTCACGGATCATCGGTTGAACAGCCGTACGGTCTACATGAATCCGATCAGCCGCTTCGTCTACTGGAACATGAACTACCACGTCGAGCACCACATGTACCCGATGGTGCCGTTTCATTCGCTGCCGGCGCTGCACGCCGAGATCAAGGACGATCTCCCCGCCCCGAGTGCGAGCATCGGTGCAGCGTTCGGCGAGTTCATGCCCGTGTTGATGCGCCAGCGCAAGGATCCGAGCTACTTCATTCAACGTCAACTGCCGGATCGCAGCGACGCCGTTCGAGCCTCGGGTTAGGACTCGATGCCCAACTGGATCGTCGCGTGCGGCACAAACGACGTCGATCGCGAGGACGTGATTCCGTTCGAACACGAAGGTTGCGACTACGCGATCTACCGAGCTCCGGACGACACGTTCTACGCAACCGACGGGTCGTGCACACATGAACAGGCGATGCTCTGCGACGGGTTGGTGATGGACTACATCATCGAGTGCCCGAAGCACAACGGCCGGTTCGACTACCGGACGGGCGAGGGGAAAGGCGCGCCGATCCGGGTCAACCTCAAGACGTATCCGACGAAGGTCGAGAACGACACGGTGAGCATCGACATCGGTTGAGAACGACCGGTCGGGGTGACCGTCAGTTGACTGCTTCGAGCGCCGCGAGATCACGCAAGGCGTATCGGTTGTGCCAGAACTCCTCTTCGAAGACCGTGTAGATGCATTCGCTGAGCGGGACCGTGCCGTTCTCGAGCACCTCGACCTGTCGTGTGAGCTCCGTCGCGTCGACTGATTCCAGATACTCGCGGAAGCGATTCGCGCGGTCGGCACGGATCGCGAGTTCGCCGGCGACGGACGGCCGGAGGTCGTAGTCGAGGCCCGGCCAGCCGAAGTCCAGCGAGCCGGTGTTGGGCAGGCCGCTCGGGTCGAACCCTTGGCCGAGGACCGGCGATGTGAACCACTTGTCCATCGCGAACACGAGGTGTCGGAGCGTGTCGACGAACGACCATTCACCGTCGACGGATTCGTGCAGCGCGGCTTCCGGAAGCCGCTGCGCCCGTTCGATCGTCTTCGCCCACTCGACCTCCAGCGCCGTCCACGTCGCTTGCATGTCCTCGACGGTCGTCGGACGAAGCATCGACCGCAACGGGTACCACGGATCGCGCTCGTTGACGAACGCGGTGACATCGACGCCGTTGATGACGACCGAGTCGACCAGCGCATCGATG
>DASWRR010000296.1:0-6086 GCA_036403055.1 Ilumatobacteraceae bacterium
GGCATAGTTGGCCGCCGGGGGTGCGATGGTCGACGGCATGATCTCGCGGTTCATGGTCGGACTCTAGGGCGGCGTATCGTGACGGGATGACCGTTACCGAATCCGGCGTGCGTGCGATCGACGGTGTCGAACTGACACCGAAAACTGTCAGCTTGGAGGGGCCACCGACGTTCGCGAACGTCGAGGACGAGCGCCTGCATCGCAAGCAGAAGCTGGCCGGAGCGCTGCGGATCTTCGGCCGGGTCGGGTTCGGCGAAGGCGTCGCCGGCCACATCACCGTGCGGGATCCCGAGTTTCCGGATCACTTCTGGGTGAATCCGTTCGCGCTGAGCTTCCGCCATGTGCGGGTCAGCGATCTTCTCCTGGTGAACCACCACGGCGAAGTCGTCTACGGGACGCGGCCGGTGAATCGCGCCGCATTCGTCATCCATTCAGCGATCCATCAGGCACGTCCTGACGTCGTGTCTGCGGCGCACAGTCACAGCGTGCACGGCAAGGCGTTCGCCTCGCTCGGCATTCCACTCGATCCCATCACGCAGGACTCCTGCGCGTTCTACGGCGACCACCGCGTGATCACCGAGCAGGGCGGTGCCGTGGTGTTCGACATCGAGGCGGGAAAGGAGATGGCCGCCGCATTCCCGACGGGCAAGGCCGCCATCCACCAGAACCACGGCCTGTTCACCGTAGGAACAACCGTCGACGAGGCGTGCTTCTGGTTCCTCAGCATGGATCGCTCGTGCCAGGCGCAACTGCTCGCCATGGCTGCCGGGACACCGAAGCTGATCGAGCACAGCATGGCGAAGTACACGTTCGAGCAGACAGGTTTTCACGCCGCAGGATGGCTGGGCTTCCAGCCGTTGTGGCAGGAGATCTGTCGCACCGATCCGGATCTCTTCGACTGAAAACGTCGTTGGCGGCCTCCGCAGAGACCGCCAACGACTTCCCGCCATCCTTGTGTCGGTTGTCAGCCGGCGACGTTCAGCGGTGTGCTGGTGCCTCCCATGTTCGAGTCGGCAACGACCGATGGCGGCTTCGTTGCCGGCACACCCGTGCGCATCCGGAAGTCGAAGGCGCCAAGCGCGTCGGTCGGTGCCGTGCCATAGACCTGGCCGGTGAGCGCCGATCGCACGGTGACGGTGCTGCCCGCAGAGCTGACACCGGTGACCCGGAAGTCGCCCGGCTTCCACTTCGCGGTCGCCACCGTCACGGTGTCGGACCGTGGGCTGATCACGACGTCGTCGGTCTTGGTGACACCGCCGACTGTCACCGACAAGCGGAACGTCAGCGGCGTGTTCGACATGGGGAACTTGTAGAACGGCAGTGTGAAGGTCGCGTCGCGACGATCCGCCGAGGGGATCAACGTCACCGCGTCGAGGTTGGTCTGGCCGGCGGTGAGGACCTGCGACCATGCGTACATCGCCCCCGACGTCGATGATCCCAGTCCGCTCAGCGCGACTGTTGTGTTGCGCACGACGCCCGTCTGATCGGCGCCGGCGTTCGCGACGACCGCCCCTTGCGGCGTGAGTGGTCCGAGCTTCTCCGACGCCGGACCGAACGAGGAGTTCACCGTGTTCTGGGCTCGCACGGTGAACCAGTAGGGCACATCGCCCGTGAGCCCCGTGACGGTCACCGTCGTGGTCGCGCCATTCGTCGTCACCGTCTTGACCGGCATCGTTGCTGCCGCCGAGTCGAACACGTCGATCTGATAGGTGGCGATCGTTCCGGCGCCGCCGTTCGATGCCGCGTTCCAGTTGAGGGTGACGGCGTTGAGGGCGACCGACGAGGTCGTGAACGTCGTCGCCGGCGGTACGGGATCGTTCGTGATGCTGTACTGCTCGGTCACGACGTCGGAGACGTTGTTCGACGGATCGAAGCCGGCAAACTTGAGCGTCGTCGAGGCGTCGATCGTGATCGGACCGGTGTAGTGATTCGCCGCGATGTCGAGGATGCCGTTCTGCACCGGATCGGTGTTGTCGGTCGTGTAGTAGATGTCGGACCCTGGCTCGTTCGAGGTCAACGTGACCTGCTGGCTCACCGGGTAGTTGCCACCGATGGGCGACGCAGAGATGACCGGGCTCGTGGTATCCGTGGCCACCGCAGCGTGTGCCGCCGGGAACGTCTTGCCGGAGGTGCTGTACGACACGACTTCGACGTCGTACGTCTCATTCGCCGCGAGACCGGTCAACGTGGTGCCGGTCGCGGCCGGATCGAGGATCCGCCGACCGATCTCGACCTTCTCGTTGCTGCTCGTCGACGCCGCGACCGCCGTGACCTCGTAGCCGAGGATCGCGGGAGTACCGGGGATCGCCGTTGCGGGGGTCCAGTTGAGCTTGATTCCGTTCGACACGTTCGCCGCGACGATGTTGCTCGGCGCCGGCGGCCCGGACTGCAACGGTCCGTTCGGGCAACCGCCCATGCCCGGACCGCCCGGTTCACCGAACTCGGCGATCGTCATGCCCTGACGGTTGGCGGCCGGGTCGGTGAGCTCCCACGACATCGCCCGCTCGCCGAGCGCCGCGTGTGCCGCGATCGTGGCGTCGCTGAGGTTGTCGAAGACGTAGGTGGCCAGGAAGGTCTGGGCAGCCGCGTTGATCGAAAGACCCGACGAGTACCCGCCGCGCGGCGCAGGTGTCATCGGCCCCGGTACGGCGCGAATGTCGCGCTTTCCGACCGCCGTGTCGACGAGGGCGGGCTCGATGATGCGCTGCTCGAGGTTGTCAGGATTCACTTGGGCACCGACGTGACCGGCGACGGTCACCGTCGTTCCGTTCTGCACTGCGTCGCTCGCGTAGACATCGAGCACCGTCGTCGCGGCGGCCTCGACGCCGTTGAAGCTGATCGACACGACGTCGCCCGACTGGATGTCGGGAGTGACGGCGAGTCCCGTCCCTGCACCCCAGCAGTAGCCGCCCGGGTGGTTCACTTCGAAGGCAACAGCGTCGCCCGAGACGACGCCGATGGCTGATCCGACGACCCCGACGCCTGGGCGTGTGACTTGAACCTTGCCCGGCTCGCCGGCGTGTTCGCTGAAGCCCTCGATCGTGATGAAGTCGCGGTTGACGAACACCAGGAGGTTGTTCGGCGCCACCGGCAGGTTCGCCGTCAGGGCTCCGACACCCGACGGCCCGCCGACGAGCACCGACGGCAGTCCAACGAGCAATGCCGCCGCGACAGCGGCGATCGTGATGGGCTTGTGTCGGTGCCGCACAGAAGCGCTGCCGCGCGCGAACAGTGGGTCTCTCAATGTTGTCATGTCGTCCCTCGTCCCTGAGTGTCCGTGCCGTCGTCCGGACGCCACGAACCGATGTGATAGACCCCGCCCCGTCCTGGACGGCGGTCGTAAAGAAAGTTAAGGCGGCGCTAACCCGAACAACAATGGGTTATTGGGACTAGGTCTCGACGGTTTCGACGTAGGTCGTCGCCGCGCATCTCGGGCGCCCCGAGCGACACAGCACGTCCCGTCTCGCCGACCGCGTTGATGGCGATCTAGCTGCGATGATCCGGGCCGAGCGGACCGCCAACCGGTCGATCACAACGTCGACAGTCTCCACCGCGAGGGTACTAGCACGTCGCGTTCACAACGGGCGCTTGGCCAAGGCCTAGGTCTTGGTTGTCACGAAACCAACAAAGCACTTGCTTGGTTACGGCTACAGGCGTACGGTCGTCGGATGGGTGCACGAACTGGCGACGAGTACATCACCGGACTGAAGGACGATCGAACCGTGTGGCTCGACGGCCGCAAGGTCGACGTCGTCGGCGAACCGCGATTTGCCGGGTCGCTGACGGGCATCGCCGAGTACTTCGACTATCAGCACCGTCACGCGGACGACTGCCTCGTGGAGGACCGCGAATCCGGCGAGCGGATCAACGCGAGCCACCTGATCCCGCTGACCGACGATGACCTTCGTCGGCGCCACCGCGCCCTCGATCGACTCGCGCGTTACTCGATCGGCATGCTCGGACGCACGCCGGACTACGTCAACGTCACGGTCGCCGGATTCGTCGCGCAGCGCCGGCTCTTCGAGAAGAACGGCGACGTTCGCGCCGGCGCTGCACTCACCGCGTTCCAACGCGACGTCGCACTCCGCGACCTCGCTTTGACGCACACGATCATCAATCCGGTGATCGACAAATCGGTCGGCGACGTCGAGGGCATCAACGCCCAGTTGGCGCCGCGGATCATCCGCCGAACCGAAGACGGCATCGTCGTCAGCGGATCGAAGATCCTCGGGACGCTCGGTCCGTTTGCGGACGAGAACTTCGTGTACCCGGCGCACCCGTTGCCGAAAGACGCCGACCCGGACTACGCGCTGTGCTTCTCGGTGCCCGTCGGTGCGAAGGGTCTGCACACCGTGTGCCGCGATCACTACGGCGTCGAGGGAACGCGCGCCGACCACCCGTTCTCGTCGAGGTTCGACGAGCAGGACGCGTTCTTGATCTTCGACGAGGTCGAGGTGCCGTGGGAGCGCGTCTTCATAGCCGGAGATCTGGACGTCTACGGCAACGTGATGAAGCACGGATGGGCAGCGAACGTCATCCAGCAAACGGCGCTGCGCGCCGCGGTGAAGCTCGAGTTCGCGTACGACCTCGCGTTCAAGATGGTCGAGGTGCAGAACATGGGCGGGCGAGCCGAGGCCACGCAACTGTTGGGCGAGCTCGTGACGTACGCGGACATGACACGCACTGCGATTCGAGCCGCCGAAGCCGGCGCGCACGAGTACAAGTTCGGCGGCTGGTTCTGCGCGAGCGAACCGTTCACCGCGTTGCGCTCCCTGATGCCGTCGTGGATGACCCGAGTCAGCGACATCTTCAAGACGCTCGGAAGCCACAACCTGTTGTGCACCCCCAACGAGGCGGCGTTCGCCGATCCTGAGCTCGGTCCGTTGGTCCGCCGGTACCTTCCCGGTGCCAACGACATCAGCGCCGAAGAGCGCGCCAAGATCTTCCGGATGGCATGGGATTTCGCTGGGTCAGCGTTGGGTTCACGCAGCGAGCTCTACGAACGCTTCTACCTCGCGAGCCAACCGCGGAACATGACGGGCAACCACATGATCGCCAGATCGGGACGCGAGTGGACGGACGTCGACGACTTTCGTGAGGTGTCCGGAATCGTATGACTGCCATCGGCTCTCGGCGCGACGAGATCTTGTCCATCGCCGCGCGCCAGTTCGCCGAGCGCGGCGTCGCGAGCACGACGGTGCGCGACATAAGTGCTGCGGCCGGGATCTTGTCGGGCAGCTTGTACCACCACTTCCAGTCGAAGGACCACATCGTCGCGGAGCTGTTGTTGCCGGTGATGCAACGGCAGGTCGGGAGATACCGGACGATCGTCTCGGTCGCCAACGGCGCCACGATCACGCTGCGCACGTTGATAGCGACCGCTGTCGCCGAGGCTGCGCAGACGCCGAACGAGACGCGGATGATCCGTAACGACGCGCAGACGTTCTCTGCGACCCCTCTGCTGCGGCCTGTCGCCGATCTGCTGATCGAAGCTGCCAAGTTGTGGACGTCCGTCGTCGAGCGAGGCGTCGCCGATGGCGACCTGCGCGCCGACGCCGACGCCCGGCTCGTCGTCGCGGCGATGTTCGACGCGGTCCTCAGCACGACTCGGTGGTTCGGAGGGACGCGGCCACACGCTCCTGGTCACGTCGCAGACTCTCTTGCCGACCTCTTCCTCGGTGGACTGGTGGCGAGACCGTCCGCGGATCAGGTCGCCGGGATGCCCAACGACGCGGCAACCGCCGGGCGCCGCAGCTTCCACACGAACCCGTCGTAGAGGATGTGGAGTGCGCCGAAGAACAGCACGGCGAACGCATACAGCCGTCCGTCGAACTCGGCCTTCGTGAAGTAGACGACGGCTCCGATCGCCGTGAAGTACGCGGCGTACACCACTGCACGTCGCGAGCGAGTGCTGGTGACCGCGGCAACGGGCGCCGCATCGCTGCGCTTGCGGAGCGAGCTGTGCACGACGGCGAAGTACTCGATCGCGTGCGCCCCGACGTATCCGGCGACACCGGCGATCGGATCGACCATCACCGCGACGATGAGGCCCGCGGTGCCGAGCGCGTACCACAGCTTCGGCCTGC
>DASWRR010000297.1:0-2408 GCA_036403055.1 Ilumatobacteraceae bacterium
AGACGTCGGTGCAATCCGACGGCACCTCCGGCAGCCAATCAGCTCAGGTCACCGAATCGCCGGCGGTCGCGGTCGGCATCGGCGACGCCTTCGTCATCACCACCGCGCGAGCCGTGGACGGTCGCGATGTCATCACGCTGACCGGAACGGACGGCCAACCGCACGACGCAACGGTGCTGATGGTCGATCAAGATCTCGGCCTCGCGGTGCTGTCCGGCGACGCTGCGTCGATGACGACGTCGTACGGGATCGGCCCGGCACCCAAGGCGGGTGACGTCGTGACCGTCCTCGGCGACACGCCGACATCCGCCAACGTCGGCGTCGACGCGTCCGGGAAGCTGACGCTCGATGCATGGTCGCCGTCGACTCCGGAGGGAACGCCGGTGGTCAACGCCGACGGACTGCTCGTCGCGATGTGCAGCCACGGCAACTCCGGGAACGAGTTGGTCAGCGTTGCCAGCGTTGCCGCGATGCTTCCGCCGACGAAGCCATCGAAGCCGTCGCCCTGGCTCGGCATCCATGTCGCGGCGGACGCGCACGGCGCGCTCGTCATCGACATGGTCGGTCCCAACGGCCCGTCGTCGATCGTCGGCATCGTCGTCGGCGACATCGTCACCGCGGTCGACGGCGCGCCCGTGTCCAGTGTCGACGAACTGAAGAAGATCGTGATGTCGCATGCCCCTGGCGATGCGGTCACGCTCAGCATCACACACGCCGATCAGACGACCGGCGACATCACCGTCACTCTCGGCACCGCGCCGTCGATGTAGACGCGCGCGCCGAATCGAGATCAGCGCACGGCCCGTCGTCGCTGTGCGCCGCGGACGCCGCGCCACACGCCGACACCAATCGCAAGGAGCAGTGCGACGAGACCGGTGAGGGCGATCTCCTGGCGCCGCTTCGGGCTGACCATCGTCCACCACTTCGCCTCGGTGCCCTCGACGTAGGCCTGCTCGTTGGTGACGGTCGGCGTCCACCCCTCGGCCTTCAAACGGTCGTTCGCGACGAGCCACGACCACCGCGTGTAGCTGCGCAGACCAGGCGGAATCGGGCCACGTTCGAATCGCCAACGGAGGTTGCTGATCACCTCGGTGACGCGGTCCGGCAGCTTCAACCTCGGGACGGCGCCGGCCAACGCGCGGACGCGTTCGCCCTCCACCCACCCGTCGGGTGCCACGTTGTACACGCCGTCGAGCCGATGCTCGGCAGCGAGCACGACAGCGGACGCGAGGTCGTCGAGATGGAGGAACTGCGCCGGCGGATCGTCCTCACCGACTCGCTGGCCCATTCCGGCCGCGAGCGCGGCAGCGAGTCCGACACTGCTGTCCGCTGCCATCGCGACCGCCGGACGCAGCACCGTGACGGTGCGCCCCGGCGAAGCGAGCCGCCATTCGTCGACCAACTGCTCGACGGCGCCCAACTGGCGTGCGTACACGAACTCGACGTCGGGTCGCAGCACGGCCTCCTCGGTGATCGGCACGGGGTTGTTGGCCCACGCGCCGTAGACCATCGCTGACGAGACGAGCACGAGGTGACGCGCGCTGACCGCTTCCTCGAGCGCCGCGCTGACACCTTCGGTCGCGCTCTGCCGGCGACGGGCACGGGCGTCAGCATCGGCTGACGCGAGCCAGACGATCACGGCGCTGTCGCCGATGAGGCCTTCGATGAGGTCGTCACTGCGGTTGAGCCGCTGGAGCACACGACGACCGAGCCCGTCTGATCCGTCGCTGACCCACACCGTGCTCGTGGTCAGGTTGGTGGTCAGGTTCGTCGTCGACGCGACCGTCATGGCGACGGACGCTAGCGCCGACGTTGGCCGTAGGCTCACGTCATGGCAGACGGACCAGGGTCCGACAACCCGTTCGAGAACCCATTCGAGAACCTCCCGATGTTCGGCGACCTCGCCCGCGCGCTGTCCGGACAGGGTCCACTCAACTGGGATGCGGCTCGCCAGTTCGCCGGCCTTGCCGCGACCGGTGGCGCTGCCGAAGCCAACATCGATCCGACCGTGCGCATCAAGCTCGGCGAGCTCGCCCAGATCGCGGACCTCCACGTCCGCGACCTCACCGGGTTCGACGGCCCTTCCCCCGAGATCGTTCCCGTCACCTCCGGCGCATGGGCGCAACGAACGCTCGAGGCCTATCGCCCGCTGTTCACCGAGCTGGCGACATCGCTCGGCAAGCCACTGACGTCGACCGAATCCGATGCCCTCGATCTGAACGCCGATCCGATGATGGCGATGATGGCGAACCTCAGCAAGATGATGGCGCCGTCGATGATGGGAATGGCGGTCGGCTCGATGGTCGGGCGGATGGCGACGCAGGCGTTCGGTCAGTACGACCTGCCGATTCCCCGCCAGGACACCAGCATCTCCGTGCTACCCGGGAACATCGACCGGTTTGCGCAGG
>DASWRR010000298.1:0-2857 GCA_036403055.1 Ilumatobacteraceae bacterium
TCGATTCGGCCGCGCTCGCCGGCCTCGTCTCGGTGTTCGTCTACGAGCACCGCAGCCCCGAACCGCCGCCCGCTGCATGGTTCCCTTCTCCGACGGTTCGGAAGCGATGGCAGCGCATCGCCGAGATCAGCTACGAGCTGGAGGCGATCGAAGAGGAGGCCGGGTTGTCGGTGCACCGGCCACCCGATGCGACGTTCGTTGCGGTCGCGTTTGCGTGGGCCGCCGGCGAAGGTTTTGCCGAAGTCGTCGAAGCGGAGGAGTTGTCGGGTGGCGACTTCGTGCGGACGATGAAGCAACTGATCGACGTCCTCCGACAGGTGGCGATCGTGGCGCCACAGAAGTCGACGCGGCGTTGCGCCGAGCAGGCGGCTGATCAACTGTTCCGCGGCGTGGTTGCGGCATCGAGTGCGGTCGAGACGATCGATGCCGAGCCGGACACCGTTCTCGTCACGGAACAACGCGATGACGATTCGCAAGGGTGATGCGTGGGGCGAGCCCGCGGCGTGCCCGTCCAACGTGCGAGTCGTCGCGACTGATCGCGAACTGCGGGACTGGGTGGTGTGGCATCGCACCCGCAACATGCCGGTTCAGGACATCGGTGTGTCAGGTGGAGATCTGGCGCGCACATGTGGTGGTGCGACGGGAGCGCAGCCGGTCTCGGCGAAGGTGACGCTCGACGCGATGCGCGTGGAACTCGACGACCACGAACCGACGTGGGGTGTCGCACACGTCGTCGTACGCCGTGCGTGGTTGAGCGACGAGGTGGTGATGGCGATGAACGCGCAGTTCTACGGCCACTACGACATCGCGCCGAGATCACATCCGAACGACGGCAAGGTCGACGTGCTGCATGTCGACCGCGCGATGGGTTGGCGCGAGCGGCTGCACGCACGGAGCCGGGCACGTGTCGGCATGCACCTGCCTCATCACTTCCTCGCCATGAGGTCCGTTGCGGATCTCGAGATCGAGTTCGACACGTCGATGGTCGTGTGGATCGACGGATCGAGGTGTGGCACGGCGCGTCGAGTATGCGTCACGGTCGAGCCCGACGCGTTCTCTGCCTACGTCTGAGCGCGGGCGGGGCCGTCGACGTGACCTCCGACTATGGTCACGAGCGATGCACGCATGGATCCTCGACGAATCGCCCGGCGCCTATCGGTGGGGCTCGATCGACCTTCCGGAGCTCGCGCTGGACGATGTCGCGATCCGCGTGGTTGCCAGTGCACTGAACCACATGGACCTGTGGGTCACACGTGGCGCGCCGAAGCCGCCGCTACCGCATGTGCCCGGTTGTGATGTCGCCGGCGTCGTCACGCAGGTCGGTTCGGCGGTCACGACGTTGGAAGTGGGTGACGAGGTCGTCGTCAACCCCGGCGTCTCGTCGGTCGCGGACATCGAGACGTGGGGCAACGACAGCCCGATGGGACCGAGCTTCATGATCTACGGCGAGCACTGCTGGGGCGGCCATGCCGAGACCGCGATCGCGCCAGAGCGCAACGTCCGCAAGCGCCCTGCGACGCGCAGTTGGGAGGAGTGCGCCGCGTTTCCCCTCGCGTATCTGACCGCGTACCGCATGCTTCGCCGCGCCCGTCTTCAGCGCGGCGACACGATGCTGGTCGTCGGCATCGGCTCCGGGGTCTCGTGCGCGGCGCTCGCGCTCGGCACCGCGATGGGAGCGCGCGTCGAGGTCACGAGCCGCAGCGAGGAGAAGCGCTCGCAAGCGCTCGACATGGGCGCCGCTGCGGCGCACGACAGCACAGCGCCCAAGTGGCCGGTCGAAGCCGACGTCGTCGTCGAGAGCGTCGGCCCGGCGACGTGGGATCAGTCGGTGCGGGCGTTGAGGCCCGGAGGTCGCATGGTGGTGTGCGGCAGTACATCCGGTCCAAAGGTCGAGCTGACACTTCCGCGGCTGTTCTTCAAGCAGTTCGAGATCATCGGGTCGACGATGGGTAGCTACCAGGAGTTCGACGAAGTGCTGGCGTTGGTGAACGATGGACTGCCGGTGACGATCGATCGGACGTATCGGATCGAATCGTACGAAGACGCGCTCGCGCGGCTGGAGCACGGTGAGCAACTCGGGAAGATCGTCCTGACACACGAAGGGAGCTGACGTGGATGTCGAAGCGTTGAAGGCGGCGGTGTGTGCCGAAGTCGATCGGCTCGCCGATCAACTGCTGCACGCGAGTCACGAGATCCACGCGCACCCAGAGCTCAACTTCGACGAGAAGTTCGCCCATCATCTCCTCGTCGATCAGTTGCGCAGTGCGGGGTTGACGACGACCGAGCACGCCTACGGCGTCGACACCGCGTTCGAAGCGTCTGCGGGCGAACAAGGCTTCAACGTCGCAGTACTCTGCGAATACGACGCGTTGCCCGTGATCGGTCACGCATGTGGCCACAACGTGATTGCGACTGCCGGCCTCGGCGCCGGACTCGCAGCGGCGACGGTTGCCGGCGAGGCCGGGGGAACGCTGCGAATCATGGGGACGCCGGCGGAGGAGGGTGGAGGCGGCAAGATCGAGATGGCTCGGCGCGGCGCCTTCGAGGGAATCGACGCCGCGATGATGGTGCATCCCGCCGATGCCGATCTCATCTCGATGGACACGATCGCGTTGCAGGAGCTCCACGTCCAGATCCACGGCAAGGCAGCACATGCCGCTGCGGCACCGTGGGAGGGCCGTAATGCGTTGGATGCAGCGGTGCTCGGTTACATGAACATCTCCGCGTTGCGTCAGCACATCCGTCCGACCGAGCGCGTGCACGGCATCTTCACGAAGGGTGGCGACAAGGCCAACATCGTGCCGGCCGAAACAGAGATGGAGTGGATCGTTCGCTCGACGACGATCGAGTCGCTGCA
>DASWRR010000299.1:0-3795 GCA_036403055.1 Ilumatobacteraceae bacterium
AACGGCAAGGCCTTTGACGCCTACTTCACCACCGCCATGCAGCGCATGACGGTGACCGAGGCGCTGCGCGTCACCGAGAGCGAGTCGGCCTACGACATCGACGCGACCATGCACGGCGGCGGCATCAGCGGCCAGGCCGGCGCGTTGCGCATGGCCATCGCCCGCTCCCTCGTCGAGCTCGACCCCGAGGCGCGCCCTGCGCTGAAGAAGGCCGGTCTGCTCACCCGCGACCCACGTCGCAAGGAGAGCAAGAAGTACGGCCTCAAGAAGGCTCGTAAGGCTCCGCAGTACACCAAGCGCTGACGAGGCTCGGCCGTGGGCCAGCTTCGTTTCGGGACTGATGGTGTCCGCGGTCATGCACTGACAGAGTTGACGACCGACTACGTCCGGTCGCTCGGGCGCGCGGTCGCCGAGGTGCTCGGTGCCGGTCGATGGTTGATCGGCCGCGACACGCGCGAGTCCGGCCCAGCGCTCCAGCAGGCATTGATCGACGGGCTCCGCGCCAGCGGCGCAGATCCCATCGCGATCGGAGTCGTGCCGACCCCCGCGCTCGCACATCTCTCGTCGGTCGACGACGCTCCCGCGGCCATGATCACGGCGTCGCACAACCCGTATCGCGACAACGGAGTGAAGATCTTCGCGAGCGGTGGGGCGAAGCTGTCGCCGGAGCTCGAACGGGCCATCGAGACGGCGATCGAGACGGGCAGCGTTCGGACGCAACCGGCGTCGTCGATGGACTCCGACCACCGCCCGCTCGCCATCGAGCGATACTGCGATTTCTTGGTCTCGATGATCGGGGCTCGGTCGCTCGACGACGTGCGCGTCGTCCTCGATTGCGCGAATGGCGCGATGTACGAGGCGGCTCCGGACATCGCCCGTCGGCTCGGCGCCGACGTGGTCGTCATCAACGCCGCGCCGAACGGGCGCAACATCAACGATCGATGTGGTGCAACACATCCAGCGTCGCTGGCGACGGCCGTCGTCGCTCGAGGAGCCGACCTCGGGCTCGCGTTCGACGGTGACGGTGATCGTGTGATCGCCGTCGATCATGTCGGCAACGTCGTTGATGGCGACAGGATGCTGGCGCTCGCGGCGTTGCAGATGCGCGAGGAGGGACACCTGACCAACAACACGGTCGTTGTCACGGTGATGAGCAACATCGGTTTTCACAAGGCGATGCACGCAGCAGGGATCGACGTGGTCACTACCCCGGTCGGCGATCGTTCGGTCCTCGAAGCGCTCGAGTCGGGCAAGTTTGCGTTGGGTGGGGAGCAGAGTGGGCACATCATCTACCGGCACCTCGCGACCACCGGCGATGGGTTGCTGGCCGGGCTGCGGTTGGCGGCGTACTCGAAGTCGACCCGCCGTACGCTCGCCGATCTCGCGGGCGCAGTCATGACGTCGTATCCGCAGGTGCTCATCAATGTGAAGGTGTCGCAGCGCCATCCCGACGTCGATCTCGAGTTGGCCGACGACATTGCTGCGGCAGCGGCAACGCTGAACGGCGAGGGTCGCATCCTGGTACGTCCGAGCGGCACGGAACCGTTGGTTCGCGTGATGGTCGAGGCGGCATCGCTGGCGATCGCGCAGACAACCGCCGACCACCTTGCCGCCGTCGTTGCCGACCGGCTCGGTTGAACAGAACTCGCTCCTCGGCCCAGGCGACCGGAGGCCGCGACCGTTGATCGGTAGCCTGGAGATCCATGTGCGGCATCATCGGTATCGTCAGTCGTCCCTCCACACGACCGGTACCCGAGCCCGCTGAAGTACTTGCTCATCTCGATCGCGCCGTCTCGGCGGACGATCTCGCGGCCGCCGCCGCCGCCGTTCGGAGGTGCGACGACCTGCTGAAGGGGGTGCCCGGCATCCGCGCGCTGATCGGTCGTTACGAGCTCGCCGCCGGCATCACGGCTCGCCTCGATCAGCTCGACGCGCGCGTCGCGGAGACCGAAGAGACGATGGAGGCCGACTCGCTCGATCCCGACGAGCAGGAGCGGGTCGCGAACGTGCTCGTCGAACTGCGCGACGCGACCTGGTCCGTTCGCTTCGATCGTCTGCGCACCGCCCGCGAGGTCGAGATGTTGGCCGGGCGCGACAGCACGGTCGCCGCCGTCGCCGGTTACCTGGCTGTGCAGCAGTCGCTGTCGGCGCTCGACCGACTCGAGGTTCGCGGACGCGACTCGGCCGGCCTCCACCTGTTCGTGTGGAACCACGGAATGTCGATGGCCGACCCGGCGGTGCGACGTCTGCTCGCCGAACGCAACAGTGACCCCTTGTTCCAGAACGGCTCCGTGCGCGTCGCCGCCGGTTGCCTCGGGTTCGTGTACAAGGCAGCGAAGGAGATCGGCGAGCTCGGCGACAACACGCGCTCGCTGCGTGCTGCGATCAGCGCGGACAAGTTGCTGCGCCTGGCCTTGTCGCAACCCGACGCGCGCCTCAGCGTTCTGGGTCACACGCGGTGGGCGAGCGTCGGCATCATCAGTGAGGCGAACTGCCATCCGCTCAACAGCGAGGAGCTCGAGCAGGCAGGTGGTGCGCCGTACATGGTCGCCGTCCTGAACGGTGACGTCGACAACCACGCCGACATCAGGGTCCGGCACGGCTTGCGCATCGCCGGCCCGATCACCACGGATGCGAAGGTGATCCCCGCGGTCATGGCTCGGCACGTCGCCGAGGGCGTCAAGGATCTGGGTGAGGCGTTCCGCCGCACGGTTGCCGAGTTCGAGGGCAGCGTCGCGATTGGCGCAGCTGCCGCCGATCACCCTGAGCAGATGTACTTCGCGCTGCGCGGCAGCGGGCAGGCGCTGTACATCGGTCTCGCCGAGGACTGCTACATCGTGGCAAGCGAGCCGTACGGGCTCGTCGAGGACACGACCCGATTCGTCCGCATGGATGGGGAGGCGCAGTCCGGCTCGGGCAGTCGCGGACAGGTGGTGGTGCTCGACGGTTCGATGGCCGGGGAGCTCGACGGGATTCGCCGTCGTGCGTACGACGGCGGTGAGCTGCCAATCGGACCCGAAGATGTCGGCACCGCGCAGGTCACGACACGCGACATCGATCGCGGTGACCATCCCCACTACCTCCTCAAGGAGATCAGCGAAGCTCCGGCGAGCTTTCGCAAGACCGTCCGCGGCAAGGTGGTCGAGGTCGACGGTGTGCGCCGCGCATCAGTCGGCGCACGAGCCCTGCCCGACGACATCCGCTCGCGGCTGGCCGACGGCACGATCACGAAGATCAAGGTGATCGGCCAGGGCACTGCGGCCGTCGCGGGCCGCAGCATGGCTGCGGTGCTCGACACGATCTCCGATGGCGAGCTCGACATCGATGCGATCACGGCGACAGAGTTGAGCGGGTTCGGGATGCGCCTGGACATGAGCGACACGTTGGTGATCGCCGTCAGTCAGAGCGGTACGACGACGGATACGAATCGGACCGTCGATCTCGTGCGCGGCCGCGGCGCAGCGGTCGTCGCGATCGTCAATCGCCGCAACAGTGATCTCACCGACAAGGCCGGCGGTGTGCTGTACACCAGCGATGGCCGCGACGTCGAGATGAGCGTCGCCTCGACGAAGGCGTTCTACGCCCAGGTCGCGGCAGGCGTGCTGCTGGCCTGTGCCGTCACAGAATGCGCTGGTGTGGGGTCCGCCGCGCGGCGCCACGATCTCTTGACCTCGTTGCGCGAGATGCCGGACGCATTGCTCGACGTGCTCGGTCGCCGCGACGAGATCGGTGACGCAGCCCGTCGGTTCGCGCCGCCGAAGCGGTACTGGGCGATCGTCGGCAGCGGTCCGAACA
>DASWRR010000300.1:0-1798 GCA_036403055.1 Ilumatobacteraceae bacterium
CATCCCGCGGCTGATGCCCGGCAACCCTGCGGTCGCGATGATGGCGAGGTTCCACGGTCGGATCAACCCGTCGGCACTGAAGGCTTTGGAGGTCGCGTTCGGCGTCAACAACCACGACAGCCTGGCCTCGCAGTACCTGCAGTATCTGCGGAACTCCGTCACCGGCAGGTTCGGCGTCTCGATCACGTTCTTTCCGCTGTCGGTGTCGTCCGTCATCCGCCAGGCGATGTGGTGGACGCTCGGGCTTGTCGGCGTGACGACCGTCCTCGCCTTCCTCGTCGGCACGCTCATCGGCACTGCGGCCGGCTGGAAGCGCGGCGGAAAGATCGACAGCATCCTGCCGCCGTTCTTCGTCGTCACGTCCGCGCTCCCCTTCTTCTGGGTCGGCATGATGGCGATCCTGATCTTCTCGGTGCGGATGCATGGGTTCCTGCCCAACGACGGCGCGTTCGACTTCGCCCTGACTCCGGGGTGGAACGGCACCTACATCGCCGACGTCCTGCGGCACGCGGTGCTCCCGGGCGGCACGCTGTTGATCACATCGATCGGTGGCTGGATCCTGACGATGCGCAACAACGTGATCACGACGCTGGCGGAGGACTACGTGCGGATGGGGAGGGCCAAGGGCCTCTCGAACCGTCGAATCATGTACCAGTACGCCGGCCGCAACGCGATCCTGCCCAACCTCGCGGGATTCGCGATGTCGCTCGGCTTCGTGATCAGCGGAGCGATCTTGATCGAGTTCGTCTTCAACTATCCGGGTCTCGGGTACATGCTGCTGAACGCGGTCAACAACCTCGACTTCCCGTTGATGCAGGCGCTGTTCCTGTTGATCACCGTGGCCGTCCTCGTCGCTGTGTTCGTGTGCGATGTGCTGACGGCGATCCTCGATCCGCGTACGCGGGCGAAGGGCTGACGCGATGATCGTGACGACCACCACCCCCGCGACCGCCACTCGCCGAGTGCGTCGCAGCGGCGGCCTGACGACCGCGATCTTGCACAACGGCAAGGCGATGACTGGCTCGATCCTGCTCGCCGTCTTCACGGTCCTCGCGATCGTTCCGCAGTGGTTCACCTCGATCGATCACCCGAGCCAGCGCGCGTTCGAGCTCAGCCTGCCGCCGTCGTCAGAGCATTGGCTCGGCACGACAGCGTTCGGTCAGGACGTGTTCGCGCAACTGATCTTCGGCACCCGCGAGACGCTCGTGATCGCGTTCGCGGTCGGTGCGCTCTCGACGCTGCTGTCTGTGATCGTCGGTGTGTCCGCTGCGTACCTCGGCGGGTTCGCCGACGAGAGCCTGTCGTTGGTGACCGATGTGTTCCTGGTGATCCCGACGTTCCCACTCATCATCGTCATCGCCGCATACGTCGGGAGTGGCAGTCTCGCTGTCGTCATCGTCGTGCTCGTGGTGACGGGGTGGTCGTACGGTGCCCGCCAACTTCGTGTCCAGACGCTGTCGTTGCGCAACCGCGACTTCCTCGAGGCAGCGCGCGTTCGCGGCGAGCGCCGGTCGTACATCATCGTGTTCGAAGTGCTGCCGACGATGATCTCGTTGATCATCGCCAACTTCCTCGGTGCCGCGCTGTTCGCCGTGCTCACCGCCGCCGGGCTGCAGTTCATCGGACTCGGCGACCCGTCCTCGCTGAGCTGGGGCACGATGTTGCACTGGGCCAAGAGCAGCTCGGCGTTGCAGACCGGGCAGGAGTGGTGGGCGATCGCCCCAGGGATCTGCGTCGCGCTCCTCGGCGCGGCGGTCGCGCTGGTGAACTACGCGTTCGACGAAGTCAGCAACCCCGC
>DASWRR010000301.1:0-1860 GCA_036403055.1 Ilumatobacteraceae bacterium
CCGGTCAGCTTCTTCATCACCGTGTTCAGCCGGGCATCCTGCAGGCTGAGGTTCGTCTCGAACACGGTGGTCACCATGTCCCGCAATGACTCCGTCCACTCCGACGCGCGCAGGACGTGGTCATAGAGGTCCGCATACAGCGGGTCGAGTTCCGGCGCGGTCTTGGCGTCGAGGCGGCGGTGCTGGATGGCGTTGACCACCTCCCGCATCGGGAGCACGATGCGCCGGAGTTCCACCAGGTCCTTGCGCAGCCGAAACGTCTTGCGCTGCAGGCCCGCCTTCGGATTGATGTCGGCGAACAGGTCGTCCTCGATCGACTCGATGGCGTCGTCGAGGCACTGCACCGCAACGAAGTGACCGTCCACGACGACGTCCAACAGACCGTGTACCAGCGAGCCGACGCCGTACTGCTGACCGCCGAGCTCGTCGAATCGCTGTGAGATGGCGTCGATGTCGAAGTCCGGCGACAACCGGACGGTGATCAGTGCCTGAGGGAGCACGAACCCCGAGATGCGATGCGTGGTCAGTCGCGACTGCGTGTTCTCGTCGTCCACGTCGTCGACGGAGGTCACGGCATACACGGTGAAGAAGGTATGCGTCTTGTAGACCGTGGCCTTGGTGCGCTCCGCGTCGGCGACCGCATCCTCGACGGCCCAGTCGTTCAGGCCGAGCTCCGCTGCGAGTTCCTTCAGCGCGGCATGGTCGGGGTCGTAGATGTCGGCCCAGACGAGCGTGTCCTTTTCGACGAGATAGTCCGAGATCGAGCTGAACTCGAAGTCCTCCTGTGGCTTTCCCGCACGCCACACGCGCCCGCGCACGTGCTTCACGGGCCTAACTCCAGATCCGCACCCGCTGCTGCGGATCGAGGTACAGCTCGTCGCCGTCGTTGACGTCGAACGCCTCGTAGAACGCATCCATGTTCCGAATGACGCCGTTGCAGCGGAACTCCGGCGGTGAGTGAGGGTCGGTGGCCAGCCGGCGAATCGCCTCTGCGGTGCGGGACTTGGTGCGCCACACCTGAGCCCAGCCGTAGAACACGCGTTGGACACCGGTCAGCCCATCGATCACCGGGGCCTCGCGTCCGCCGAGGGAGAGCTGGTAGGCCAGCAACGCTATGGACAGGCCGCCGAGATCGCCGATGTTCTCGCCGACCGTGAAGGCGCCGTTGACGTGCTGGCCCGGCGACAGCTCGCGTGGCACGAAGTTCTCGTACTGAGCGATGAGTGCCTCTGTGCGAGTGCCGAATTCGGCACGGTCGTCATCGGTCCACCAGTCGACGAGGTTGCCGTCGCCGTCGTACTTGGCGCCCTGATCGTCGAAGCCGTGGCCGATCTCGTGGCCGATGACCGCACCGATGCCGCCATAGTTCGCGGCGTCGTCGGCATCGGCGTCGAAGAACGGTGGCTGCAATATCGCTGCGGGAAAGACGATTTCGTTCATGCCGGGGTTGTAGTAGGCGTTGACGGTCTGCGGCGTCATGAACCACTCGTCGCGGTCGACGGGACCGCCGAGCTTGGCCAGCTCGCGGTCGGTGCTGACGACCTGTCCGCGGCGGTAGTTGCCGTACAGGTCGGCGCGGTCGATCACGAGCGCCGAATAGTCGCGCCAGTTCACGGGATAACCGATCTTGGGCGTGAACTTGTCGAGCTTGGCCAGCGCGCGCTCCCGGGTCTCCGGCGTCATCCAGGCCAGATCACTGATGCTGACGCGGTATGCCTCGCGGAGGTTCGCGACCAGCTCGTCCATCCGCGCCTTGGCTCCCGGCGGAAAGTGGCGCTCCACGTACAGCTTTCCGACGGCGTCACCCATCAGGCTCTCCACAAGCGAGACACCGCGCTTCCAGCGGTCGCGGATCTGCTC
>DASWRR010000302.1:0-4464 GCA_036403055.1 Ilumatobacteraceae bacterium
GAGAGAGCGAATCCTCGATCTGTATGCTGCGCCAAACAGCAAAGCAACGGCGATGGCGGCAAATGATGGAGACGTCGTCGCCGCCGATCTGCAGCTCCACCGCGCCCGACTGATCCGAGGTGTTCCTGTCGTCGTCGGCGATGCGACCGCTCCACCTTTTCATGCCGGGTCGTTCGACAAGGTGCTGATCGACGCGCCGTGCAGCGGCCTCGGCGCGTTGCGACGCCGCGCGGACGCACGTTGGCGGATCATCGAGACGGACATCGGCGAGCTCGCCGCGCTGCAGCGTCGGATCATCGGCGGCGCAGCGCCACTGGTTCGTCCGGGTGGCTGGTTGGCCTACAGCGTGTGCACGATGACTGCCGAGGAATCGATCGATCATCCGGTGCCGGAAGGATTCGAGGTGATCACCGAACCGCCGTCGGACAAGTGGCGTCCCTACGGATTCGGTTGGCGAATCCTTCCGCAGGACCATGACACCGACGGAATGATCCTCATTCGATACCGTCGAACGTCATGACCGAACAGCAGCTTCACGCCAAGGTGCTCACCGTCAGCGATGGCGTGATCCACGGCACTCGCGAGGACAAGAGTGGCGCGGCGTTGGTCGCTCAGCTCATCGACGCCGGTTGGATCGTCGACGAGCATCGGGTCACCGCCGACGGCGTCGACAACGTCGCCAACAACCTGCGCGAGATGTGCGGCGGCTTCGCCGGGCTCATCGTGTCGACCGGCGGGACCGGGTTCGCACCGCGCGATCAGACGCCGGAAGGAACTCGATTGGTGATCGAGCGCGAGGCTCCAGGGCTCGCCGAGGCGATGCGCCTCGTCAACCCGCTCGGGCGCTTGTCGCGCGGCATCTCCGGCGTGTGTGGCGAGGTGATCATCTGCAACACGCCCGGCTCACCAAAGGGTTGCGTCGAGCAACTCGGCGCGATCCTCGACATCGTTCCGCATGCGGTGCGACTGCTTCAGGAATCGCCGACTCAACACTGACGTCGCGCAGCTAGCCTCCTGCGGATGCTCAGGCTGGTGCTGCCGAAGGGTTCTCTGGAGAAGGCCACGCTCGAGCTGTTCGCTGCTGCCGACCTCCCGGTCGTGCGCTCGTCATCGGTCGACTACAAGGCGACCATCGACGATCCGCGGATCATCGACGTGCGGATCCTGCGTCCGCAAGAGATCCCGATGTACGTCGCAGAAGGTCTGTTCGACTTCGGCATCACGGGACGCGACTGGGTCGAGGAAACCGGTAGCGAGGTCGTCAGCCTCGGCGAGTTGCGCTACAGCAAGGCAACATCGAATCCTGTTCAGGTGGTCGCCGCGGTCGCGGCTGATTCACCGGCGCAATCCGTGCAGGATCTGCCCCAAGGTGTGCGCGTCACGAGTGAGTACCCGAAGTTGACAGAGCGCTACTTCGCGTCGAAGGGCATCACTGCGGACGTCCGCCTGTCGTACGGGGCGACCGAGGCGAAGATCCCCGACATCGCCGACTGTGTGGTCGAGATCACCGAGACCGGCAGAGCGCTGCGGGCGGCGGGCCTGCGCATCATCGACACTGTGCTCGTGAGCTACACCGAGATGGTGGCGAACCCCAAGTCGTTCGCCGATCCCGCGAAGTTGCACGCCATGAACCAGTTGATGACGTTGCTGCTCGGCACGCTCGACGCGCGCGACAAGGTGCTCGTCAAGCTCAACGTCGACACCGATCACTTCGCCGCGGTCCTCGGTGTCCTGCCGTCGGCGAAGTCGCCGACGATCAGCGAGCTCGCCGGTGGCGGCTACGCGATCGAGTCGGTCGTCGACAAGAAGACGATCAACACGTTGATCCCCGAGTTGAAAGACGCCGGCGCCTCCGACATCTTGGAGTTGCCGATCAGCAAGATCGTCGCCTGATGCGTGGCACCGTCACCGCGTTCGACAAGGTTGTGGGACTCGGCGAGATCACGCGCGACGACGGAGAGATCGTCATGTTCCACTGCATCGTGATCGCCGACGGGAGTCGCGACATCGCGATCGGAACCGACGTCGAGTTCGATCTCCTGTGCAAGCTCGGCCGCTACGAAGCAGATCACGTCATCCCGGCATGAACGAGCGCGATCAGCGCATCATCGACGTCATCCGCTCGCTGCGCGAGGGCGAGGTCGTGACATACGGCGACATCGCCGAGGATGCCGGCTATCCGAAGTTGTCGCGGCTGGTCGGCCGAATCCTCGCGACCACCGACGAGGACCTGCCGTGGTGGCGCGTCGTCAACTCGGTCGGCCGATTGGTCCCCGGCCACGAACGCGAACAGTCGGCGCAGTTGCGAGGTGAAGGCGTGAAAGTGACCGACGGCAAGGTCCGCAGGGCCCGCTTCGGTCGATTCAGATAGCCCGTCGAGACGTCAGCGACGTCAGCCACCGTCGGCGAGCGCGGCGGCTTTGATCTGGACGAATGCGAGACGGATGTTGGACAGTGCGAGCGCCAACGTCGGCGCCTCCTCACCGAGACGTTCGCCGAGGCCCTCGACGAGGCAGCCAACCGCATCGATCGCCAACGACGCTTCTCCGAGCCGGGGCGGCTCTGCTCCCAAGTGGATGGCGGCCAACTCGTAGAGGCCCATGACGTGATTCACGACGACGACCTCGGCAGGCACCTCGGCGAGGCGGGATCGGGCGTCGTTGAGTGCGTTCTGGGCGTCTTCCACCACAGATTCGGTGTCTTCGCTGCTCACGCGCGGTATCGTATCGGCCGACAACTCATCGCGAAGTGGGGTTGCTGCCCGCAGCACACTCCCACCCGGCCACACATGCGTCAGCTACCGTGCGTCCGGGTCACGAGCACTCGAACCGGCCGTCCTGGTGGCGGTTCTCTTCATCGTGTTGGTGGCTTCGCAGCCAAACACATCGGAAGGGATTCCACCCATTGCACAGGATTGATCAGCCATAGCACCGCCCCAGCAACCGGAGCACCGGTACAACGATCGCATTCGCGCCCGTGAGGTTCGTCTCATCGGCGCAGATGGCAGCCAACTTGGAATCAAGAATCTGCCAGATGCCCTCGCCCTCGCCCGTCAGCAAGACCTCGATCTCGTCGAGGTGGCGCCCATGGCGAATCCACCGGTGTGCCGGATCATGGACTACGGGAAGTTTCGGTACGAAGAGAGCCAGAAGGCCAAGGAATCGCGCAAGAAGACCATTCAGGTCTCGATCAAGGAAGTCAAGTTCCGTCCGAAGATCGGCAAGGGCGATTTCGACACCAAGGTGCGCCACATGCAGGACTTCCTTGCAGACGGCCACAAGGTCAAGGTCACGCTGCAGTTCCGGGGTCGAGAGATGGCCCACCCAGAACTCGGCTCGCGGATCCTCGACGCTGTGATCGAGCAAGTCGGCTCGCACGGCAAAGTGGAGACGATGGCTCGGTTGGAAGGCCGAAACATGACCATGGTGCTGGCGCCCGAGAAGAAGGCAGTCGTCAAGAAAGCTCACGAACCGAGAGCCGCTCACGACGATGCGCACGACGATGTCGCGATGGACGACGACGACGACGACGCTGCGCCCGACCTTGGCGAGCAAGCAGAACAAGAACAACAGGCACCGGCTGAACCGGTAGCGGAAGTGGTCGTAGAAACGGCCGATCCGGCCTGATCCCAACGATCACCACACCTTCGAGAAAGATTCAGCGATGCCAAAGATGAAGACCAGCAAGACGGCCGCGAAGCGGTTCAGCAAGACCGGCACGGGCAAGCTCAGGCGCCTGCAGCAGAACCGGCAGCACCTCTTCGAGAAGAAGCCATCGACACGCACCCGTCGCCTCGACGGCATGGTCGGCGTGCACTCCGGCGACGAGAAGAAGATCAGGCGCCTTCTCGGCGAGCGCTGATCCAGGCAACGACACACGATCGAGTGATGAGGAGACAGTGAAATGGCTCGTGTAAAGCGCGCCGTTGGTTCGAAGAAGCACCGCAAGCAGGTGCTCGAGCGAGCCAAGGGCTACTACGGCAACAAGAGCCGCTCGGTGCGAGCGGCCAACGAACAGGTGATGAAGAGCGGGCAGTACGCGTTCCGCGACCGTCGCGCCAAGAAGGGCGAGTTCCGCCGTCTGTGGATCCAGCGGATCAATGCGGCATGTCGACTGAACGACATCAGCTACAGCCGGTTCATCGCCGGCCTCAACGCGGCCGGCATCACCGTCGACCGCAAGGTCATGGCCGACCTCGCGGTCACCGATGCAGCTGCGTTCAGCGCGCTGGTCACGGCGGCCAAGGCCGCGCTCTGAGCGATCCGCTCACCTACTCGAACCCCAAGGTTCAACGACTGCGGCGCCTGCTCGGGCGCCGCAGTTCGCGTTACGAGGAGGGGGCCTTCGTGGTGGAGGGCATCAGTCTTCTGCGCCAGGCGGTCGCCGCCGGCTGGGTGGTCGAGGGCTGCTACATCGATCCCGATGCGCTGGCTCCCGGCGTTCTCGACGATCTCGGTGTGCCGG
>DASWRR010000303.1:0-5581 GCA_036403055.1 Ilumatobacteraceae bacterium
CACATCGAGGCGGAGGTCGACGCGGGCGCGCCGGTACCGGTGTGGGCCGGTGAGCTCTACTTCGAGATGCATCGCGGCACGTTGACATCACAATCGGCGACCAAGGTCGGCAACCGGCGGTGCGAGCGGCTGTTGCGTGAGGCGGAGCTGTGGTGGGTCGCTGCCGGCGGAGCGCCGCCGGAGGTTGTCGCCGAGATCGCGGATCTGTGGAAGCAGGTCCTGCTGCAGCAGTTCCACGACATCTTGCCGGGGTCGTCGATCGCGTGGGTCGCCGACGATGCCGAAGCGGCGCACGCTCGCGTCGCCGATCGCCTCGAATCGATCATCGCTGGTGCACTCGACGCGGTCGCTCCCGCCGGCACATCGGTGGCGAACGCGTCCACGCACGCCCGACGCGAGGTGATGATCGTCGACGGTCGACCGACGGTTGTCGAGGTGCCGGGGTCGGGAATCGCCGCGGTCAGCAACGCGGGCGGGGACACCAGTGATCATCCGGTCGTCACCACCGAGCGGTCGATGCACAACGGGCTGATCGCATTGTCGTGGAACCTGGATGGCGAGATCACTTCCATCATCGACGTCGTGCGCGGTCGCGAGGTGCTGCCCGCTCAGCAGCGAGTGACGGTCGAACTCGCTCCTGATCATCCGGTGGAGTACGACGCCTGGGACCTCGAGTCGTGGACCCGGTCGCTCGGATCACCGATCACGTCGTTCGAGTCTGCTGAGTTCACTCGCAAACACCCGTTGATCGCCCAGTTCGCGGTTCGACGTGCGTTCGGTAGTTCCACGCTGACCCAGACCTACACGATGCGTGCCGGCAGCCAGCGTCTCGACATCGCCTTCGACATCGACTGGCGGGAGGACGAGAAGCTGCTGTCGTTGATGGTCCCCATCGACGTGCGCGCGCACGAAGCGACGTGCGACATCCAGTTCGGTCATGTGAAACGACCGACTCACGCGAGCAGTTCGTGGGACGCGGCGAAGTTCGAGGTGTGTGCGCACCGGTTCGTCGATCTCAGCGAGCCCTCGTTCGGTGTCGCGGTCGTCAACGACGGACGCTATGGGCACGGGATCCAGTCGGGCGGTGTCAGCGTGTCGTTGCTACGAGCGGCGAAGTATCCGGACCCCGACGCCGACCACGGACACCACTCGGTCACGATCTCTGTGCTCCCGCACGGACCAGGACTGCACGACGTGCTGCACGAAGCAGAGGCGCTCAACATGCCGCTGCGCATCGTCACCGGGCGCGCACCGTCACTGTGTCCGCCGGTCGTCAACGTGCATCATCGCGGTGTGCAGATCAGCAGTGTGAAGCATGCCGACGATGGATCCGGCGACGTGATCGTTCGCCTCTTCGAGGCGTGCGGTGACCGCGTGACACTGACCGTCAGCACCTCGATGGGCATCGCCGGCGCGCTGCGATGCAACCTGCTGGAGGAACCGACCGCGGGCGTGGAGTGCAGCGATGGAATCGTCTCGCTGACGTTGCATCCGTTCGAGATCGTGACGCTGCTGCTCAGACCGAGAGGTGGTTGAGCGCCAGCGCCGCGTACATCGCGGTGCCCGTGACCATTGCTTCCTCGTCGAACACGACGCGGTTCGAGTGATTGGGCGCCGCAGTCGCGAGGTTGCGATCGTGATGCGTCCCGCCGAGGAAGACCATTGCGCCAGGAATCTCCTGCAGGACGTAGCTGAAGTCCTCGGCGCCCATGATCGGGTTCGGTAGCCGCAAGGTTCGGTCGGCACCAACGAGATCCGTGGCGATCCCGAGCGCGACATCGGCCTGCGTCTTGTCGTTGACCGTCACGGGATAGCCATCGACGAGGTTCACGATGACCTCGGCATCGTGCGCCGCGGCAATGCCTTCGGCGACACGCCGGATGCCGTCGTGCACGAGCCGCCGCGTCCGCTCGCTGACCGCACGGATCGTGCCCTCGATCTCGGCGGTCTCGGGGATGATGTTGTTGACCGTCCCGGCGACGATCTTTCCCACGGTCACGACGGCGGGATCGAAGACATCGATGCGACGGGTGATCATCGTCTGCAGTGATTGCACGATCTCGCACGCGATCGGAATGGGGTCGACGGCCCTGTACGGCTCGCTGGCATGCCCGCCGCGGCCCTTGACCGTGATGAACAGTGTGTCAGCTGCCGCCATGATCGAGCCACCTCGGCAGGTGAGCCAGCCGGTCGGTAGCGACGACGTGATGTGCAGCGCAAACGCACCCGTGACCGGCGAGTCGGAGCCGTCGGCGCGCTTGGGAAGGTCGAGCAAACCTTCGTCGAGCATGAAGCGCGCTCCGTGGTTGCCCTCCTCGCCCGGCTGAAACATGAACAGCACACGACCGGAGAGGTCGGCGCGTTGTGCACTCAGCAACCGCGCAGCGCCGACGAGCATCGCGGTGTGCGTGTCGTGACCGCAGGCGTGCATCGTTCCGTCGTTGCGCGACGCGAAGTCGACGCCGGTCACCTCGGTCAGCGGCAGCGCATCCATGTCGCCGCGCAGCAGTACCGTCGGCCCGGGCTCACCGCCGTCGAGCAAGGCCGCGATGCCGCTCGTGGTTTGGTGGAGCGTGACCTCGAGCGGCAGGCCTTCGAGTGCTTCGAGAACGGTGTCGCGTGTGATGGGCAAGTCGTTGCCGAGCTCGGGCCACTCGTGCAACGTACGACGCAAGCTGACCATGTCCGTCAGCAGGTCGTGGGCTCCGTCGCGCAGCGTTTCGAGTTCCATGCCGAAATGGTAGACCTGCGTCGATGGCCGAGGAACTGGTCGACATCGTCGACGATGACGACAACGTCAGCGCAACGGTGACCAGGTCGGAGATGCGTGCGAGGCGGCTGCAACATCGCTCGGTCGGCGTGGTGGTGATGTCGACAGATGGTCGGCTGCTGATCCACCGGCGCAGTGATTCCAAGGACATCTGGCCCGGATGGTGGGACATCGCTGCCGGCGGCGTCGTCGCCTCCGGTGAGTCGTATGACGACGCTGCCCGACGTGAGCTCTCCGAGGAGCTCGGCATCGCTGACGCCCCGATCGAGCACGTCGGTGCGTCCCGGTACGTCGGCGACGATCTCGCCGAGATCTGTCATTGCTATCGCATCGTCCACGACGGCCCGTTTACGTTCGCCGACGGGGAGATCACCGAAGCGCGTTGGGTCACGTTCGACGAGCTCGACGTTCTGCGCACCGTTCACCGCTTCCTTCCCGACAGCATCGCGATGCTGCTGCCACTCGTGCGGCCGGCGCCCATCGACGAGTGACTTCCGCTTCGGAGCACTCGGCATTCCTCTTTGTCGTGAGCAACTGTGCTCGCGAGGAGGAGACATCATGAGCATGTACGGGGCGAATCCCGAGCAGTTGAACGGCCTAGGCCGGTCGATGAAGCAACAGAAGATGGCGATCGACGGCGTGATCAGCGCAGTGAGCGCCTCGCTCGCGGGAACCGTGTGGGAGGGCCCGGCGCGCCGGCAGTTCGAGAGCGAGTGGAACACGTCCTTCCGCACGGCGTTGAACCGACTCAACGAATCGTTCGAAGTCGTCGGCACCGATTGCATGAATCGGAGCGCCGATCTCCAGCGGGTGATGGGCGCCCGCTGACGTCGCAGCGCGCCGGCCGGGCCTCCCTTGCCGGCCCCCCGGCCGGCGTCGCTGCTCGTTCGCTACAGTTCAGTCGCGTGCTGCTGCTCGAGTTCACCATAGAACCGTTCGTCGAGGGACAACCCGGCCCTCACGTCATCTCGGCCATCGAAGCAGCCCAGTCGTTGGGATACGAGATCGACTTCGGCCCATTTGGATCGAGCTGCAGCGTCCCCGCCGCCGAGGCCGGGCATGTCGTGCGCGCGGTCGTCGATGCGGCCTTCGCCAACGGCGCAACGCACGTCAGCCTGCACGCCGAGCGCCTCGTGGAGAACCCATGAGCGGGCTGCCGCGCCATCCATTCGTCTTGGCCGTGAAACCGGTCGTCGAGGCGCTGGGGGCAACGCTGGTGCCGGCCGACGAACGCGAGCCCGGCGACATGCCGTTGCGTTGGGAGGGGTCGATCATCGCTGCGGTCCGAATGGCACCCCTCCACGGAGCGCTCGACCGCCTCATCGACTCGGTCGAGCGCGAGCTGGGGGCGTCGTTGCCGTCGCTGGCACGCGAGGACAAGCAGCGCGCGATCCGCCTGCTCGACGAGCGTGGCGCGTTCACGCTGCGGCGCGCCGTCGAAGACGTGGCCGACGCGATGGGCGTCAGTCGGATCACGGTGTACAACTACCTCAACGCACTGCACAGATGACACGCATGTCCTCGGCGGTCGCCCGCACGGCGCTCCGATGAGCGCCTTCGACGTCATCGGATTCGATGCCGACGACACGCTGTGGCACAGCGAGGACGGGTTCCGGACGAACGAGGAACGCTTCGTCGAGCTCATCGCGCCGTTCGCGCCGAACGGCATCGACGTGAAGGCCGCGCTGACGGCGACGGAACGCAAGAACCTGGGAGCCTTCGGGTACGGCGTCAAGTCGTTCGGTCTGTCGATGGTCGAGGCGGCGGTGACGATCAGCGGTGGTCGTGTGCCGTCGACGGTCGTCGCGGAGATGGTCGAGATGGTTCGCGGTCAGTTGGAGGAGCCGGTCCGGCTGCTCGATCACGTGCCCGAGGTGCTCGCCGAGGTCGGCGCATCCCGGCGGCTGATCCTGATCACCAAGGGTGACCTGATCCATCAGACGCACAAGGTCACGACGAGCGGCCTGGCCCATCACTTCGAGCACGTCGAGATCGTGTTGGAGAAGGACCCGGAGACCTACGCGGGAATCCTTTCCAAGCTCGGCATCGACCCGACCCGATTCTGCATGGTCGGCAACAGCGTGCGCAGCGACATCCTGCCCGTGCTCGCGCTCGGAGGGAACGGCGTCCACGTGCCGTACCCGCTGCTGTGGGACCTCGAGCAGGTCGACCACGACCAGCACATCACGGAGCTGGCTTCGATCGCCGACCTTCCGGCGTGGCTCGCGAACCGCTGACCGGGGCGTCAGAGTCGACGCAGCGAGACGTTGGTGACGCGGTGATCGGGGCCCTTGCGCAACAGCAGCGCGGCGCGTGATTTCGTCGGCGCGATGTTCTCGCGCAGGTTCTTGCCGTTGATGTCGCGCCAGATGAACTTGGCGGTCTCGACCGCCTCGTCGTGCGACAGGTCGGCGAAGTGGCGGAAGAAGCTGTTCGGGTTCTGGAAGACGGTGTCGCGCAACTTCATGAACCGCTGGACGTACCACTCCTCGATGTGTGCTTCGTTGGCGTCGATGTAGATGCTGAAATCGAAGTAATCACTGACGAACTCGGTCGCCGCGTCGCTCGGTCGGCCGACCTGCAAGACGTTGAGACCTTCGATGATCACGATGTCGGGTTGGCTGACATCGACCGTTTCGCCTTCGATGACGTCGTAGACCACGTGGCTGTAGACGGGCGCCTGCGCGGTCGCTGCACCGCTCTTCAACTCACGGAGGAACTGCAGCAGACGGCGCGTGTCGTAGCTCTCGGGGAACCCTTTCCGGTTCATGATGCCGCGCTCGTCGAGCACCTTGTTGGGATAGAGGAATC
>DASWRR010000304.1:0-3904 GCA_036403055.1 Ilumatobacteraceae bacterium
GTCGCCCACCACTTCACCGGTGCAGGGCGATGCCGGCGCAGGCGACCAACCGGCCGCGGGCCGACTCTGCCGCTTGCATACCAACGGTCGAGGTTGTCGGCGCTCTCGCCTAGCACCGCGAACCCTTCCGCGAGATCCACCGGAGCGTCGTCGCGTTCCAGGTGCTCGGCCCACAGCTCCAGCCGTGTCGAGCGCGGCAGCGTCCTGGCCATGTCCCCGAAACCGCCCGGATCGAGCGGGGCACGATCGTCGACCGTTTCGTCGAGAATGGCCAACGTCAGCTCTGAATCGTGCGTCCAGGACCGGCGGTTGAAGTTGTCGGACCCAGTCACCATCCAGGTGTCGTCGACGATGCAGATCTTGGCGTGCACATAGATCGGCAAGCCGTCGGACCGTTCGAGGTTGTAGGCGGCGAAACGGTCGCCACCCGCCTCCGCCAGCTTCGACAGAACGCGAAGTTGACTGATCCGGTTCGCCGGCCCGGAGATGCGACCGTCCTCGTCCGGAAACGCCGGCACCACCACCACGAGCCGCAGATCGGGCTGCTCTTTGAGCGCCGTGGCGAGGACTCGCGCCGCGTCGACGCACCACAAATACTGATCCTCGATGTAGATCAACGTTCGGGCACGCTGGAACGCTTTCATGTACGTCCGCGCGATGCTGCGCTCGCCCCGCGTCGCGAACGAGTACTTCGGACGCCGCGCCGGGTACGTCCGCAGCACCTGCACCGCGTGAGGCCCAGCCGCCTCGGGATCGGACCGTTGCGGCGGCAACGGTCGAGGGTTGTGGTCCTCGGCCGCCGCCTTGGCCAGGACCCGACCCCACGACCGCTTGACGACTGGCTCCGGATCGTTCCAACGCTCGCGGAACGCGTGCTCGAGGTCGCCGATCGCGGGTCCGCGCACCTCCAACTGCGCGTCGTGCCACGCGGGGCGAGGCCCATACCGTTCGTCGATCTCGATCGCCTGCGGGTCACCCTCGTGGCGGCGATCGTCGTGACGGCCATGAGAGAGGTCGATGCCTCCGGTGAACGCGACGTCGGGACGATCGTCTGATGGCCCGCGGCGGATGATGACGAGTTTTTGGTGATGGCTTCCGCCGCGGCGGACCCGCTCGTCGACGAAGGCTTCTCCGCCGGCCTCGTTGACGATGTCGACGAGACGAACGTTCTGGCGTTCGCTGAAGTGAATGAGACCGGGATGCGAGCGCCAGAGAAGTCCGCGCAATGCAACGCCGCGCTGTGCCGCCGCCGCGAGCACGGTCGCGATCTCGGTTCCTGGTCCGGCGAGAAGTTCGTCGGGATCGCCGCGCCAATCCGTGAACAGCACGGTGTCACCTGCACTGGTGCCGGCGAGCTCCTCGGCCAACCGGGCGAAGTACGTGGCACCATGGACGAGCACCCGACATTCGTTGCCGGTCGTCCACGGGTCGGGGTGACGGGCGTCGATCGAGGTGTCCGGGTTGCCGCGTTCTGCAGCGGTGAGAAACCAGTCACTCAGTTGCACGCCAGGCGACGGTACCCCACTTGTCCAGGCCTGTCGGAGTGGAAACATCGAACGCGGTGCAATCGACTGTGCTGCATTTCGGGTCGCACCACTACACTCATGTCCCGACATAGGCGCTCGTAGCTCAATGGATAGAGCATTTGACTACGGATCAAAAGGTTGGATGTTCGAGTCATCCCGAGCGCGCTTCGTATCTCTCCCACCAATCGAGCACGCGCAGTGCGCGCAAGGTGATCCATCGACTCGGTGCTCCGACCGACTCGATGTCGAAGTGCACACGACCGGGGTGCGTGCGGTCCAACAACCAGCGGCCGTCCTGCTGGCGCTTCGACCGCACCACATCGATTGCCTCCAACATCCGCGACTCAGGGACCGCGTCGGCGCTGCGGAAGTAGTCCAAGGCGCGCAGCACGTCGTATCGCCAGTAGTTCGGGAAGGCGAACTCGAGGAAACTCGGATCGACAACCTCGCCGGTGGTCTTGCGACGGAACAACCTCCGCTCGAGCAAGTACTCCTCGCCGCTACGACGCGCCTCACGAACCGCGCTCGAACCGCCGGTCGCCTGCTCGTACTGCAGCAGGCCGTCGAGCACGTCGAGCGTCGTGTGGAACGACGAGCGGACCGAACCGTTCTCCGCCTCGCAGTTCCACCCGCCGTCTGCAAGGCGCTCGCCGAGGATCCGTGAGACGATCGGCGCGACGTCGACTCCGAAGTAGGCACCGGCTTCGATCGTTCGTCCGTTGATGCACGGCTCGACCTCGCCGTCGAAGTAGCGCTGCCCGGCGTGCTCCCAATGCCCATGCTCGCCAACCAACGCGATCGCACGGCGAGCGGTGTCCGACTCCGGATCGAGTCCGAAGATCTGCAGCGTCTGCAGCGTGTGCATTGTGGCGGTCCACGGCTGTCCCGGCTCATCGCCGGCATAGTTCGCAGGGAAGCACGCGCCACCGTCCCACAAACCGCTGGGATCCTCCAGCGCGAGCAGCTGAGCACCCCAACCCTCGCGCGCGACTCGCGCTCGCTCGCGCTCGACTTCCGCAGGGGTTGCATCGGTGAGATCGCGCAGCACCTGCCAACGGATCGCAGGGTCCCCGTCGAGCAACCATTCGATGACGTCCACGACGCGAAACTATCGGCGCGCGACGATCAGGTGGGGCAGCGATTCACGTCGGCGGTTCCGACGACCGGAGGGCACAGCTTCGGGTTGAAGGGTGCGAACTCGCCCTTGCGATTGTCCCAACCGGGAACGAACCACGCGTGCAACATCCAGAAGTCGCCGCCGGCGATGTACGTCCCGTCGCACGCAGAAGGGCCCGAGGCCTGCTCACGCACGACCCAGCCGTCGTCGACGCACAGGCCCCTGTGTTGATGCCAGTGATCGTTCGGTCCGGCGAAGCCTTCGGGACGAGTCGACGACTGCAACGCGTACGAGTATCCAACGAGCACCGGCGGGTTCTTGCGCTCGTCGAACAACAACATCGACGGCGTCGCGGGATCGAACGGCTTGGCGATCTGCGACCAGAGGACCCAGTGCGTCCCAATCCCTCCAGCAGGCGCTGTCGCGCGGACGTAGCCGAGCGACGCCGCTTTCTCCTCGGTGTCGCGAGACGGAATCGCAGCGCGCGCGTCACTGACCTGCGCGTTGAATATCTGCAGATCGTCCGGACTCAACGGGACCTCGGCGATGACTTCCGTGTGCGCGTGACTGGCGTCAGCCGGGATTCCAGCGCCGGTGTTGCCGAGTGCGCGGATGGCCTCCGCTTCACCGGCTGCCAACCGTGCCGGTTGCGGCTTCGACGTTGGAAAGAACGTGTCCGACGGTGCGGGGACTGTGGTTGCGCTTCCGACGGCGGACTTCGACGACGAGCCGCTGGGACTGAAACCCATCGTCGCCGCGACAAGCGCCACGACGAGCGCGGCGAACGCGAGCCATCTGCGCATGCCGTTTGCTACCAACACGGCACGACGGTGTCAAGCGATGTGATTGTTCGACCCCGATGAACCAACAGCGACCTGGACGTTTAGCGTGTGGTTGATCGAGGTACGTCCAGCGATCCGACCCATGACGCTGTTGCTCGAATCTGCCGACGGACAGAACGAAGAGGCCGCTCGATCCGAGCATGCCCGGATCGACCGCTACCCGACGCGACTCGTCGTCATCGCGGCGATCGTTTCGATCGCGCTTCGGGCGCGATTCATCACCACGCCATTGACGTCGGATGAAGGTGGATATCTCGCCGTTGCGCGGGCATGGTCATCGGGGAGATCGCTGTACACGCAAGCGTGGGTCGACCGACCGCAGGGCTTGCTCGTGCTGTTTCGGGTGTGGGACGACCTGACCGGCGGCTCCTCCGAGTCGATCAGGTTGATGGCGATCCTCTTCGATTGCATCGCCGTCG
>DASWRR010000305.1:0-7786 GCA_036403055.1 Ilumatobacteraceae bacterium
GTTCGACAAGTTCGCTCGAGCGCTGCTCAACCGCACGGTGCTGCCAGTGCCGACCGCGCACACGAAGGGTGTTCTCGTGGCGCCCACGGTGTTCGGCAACGTGATGTTGGGGCCGACCGCGGACGACATCGACGACAAGACTGCAACCGGCACCACCAGATCGGGCATCGACGGGTTGATGGCGAAGGGAAGGCGAATCCTGCCCGCCTTGATGGAGGAAGAGGTGACCTCGTTGTACGCGGGCCTGCGGGCGGCGACCGAGCACGCCGACTACCAGATCAGCCATCATCCCGATCTCAGGTACGTGTGCCTCGGCGGGATTCGCTCGACCGGGCTGACGGCGTCGATGGCGATCGCCGAAGAAGCGTTGAGCCGACTGATCGAGTGCGGGCTCGACGCAAGACCGAAGGATGTCGTCGCATCGATCTCGATGACGCCGCTCGGTGAGGCCGGCGAACGGCCGTACCAATCGGGTGGGCAGGTCGTGTGCCATTGCGAGCGGGTGACGCTCGGAGAGATCACCGCTGCCTGCGCGGGTCCATTGCCGGCGGTCGATTTCGACGGCCTTCGACGTCGAACGCGAGCGCTCGCAGGTCGTTGCCAAGGCTTCTACTGCCAGGCCGAGCTGTGCAAGGTGACGGGCTGGGGCGTGGCACCGTGACGACGCGCGCCGATCGGGTGGCGATCGTCGGCGGCGGACCCGCCGGGTTGTCCGCCGCGATCGAGCTGCGCAAGCTCGGCGTCCGCCATGTTGCGGTGTACGAACGCGAGCAGCAAGCGGGTGGGATCCCGCGGCACACGGACCACCTCGGGTTCGGGATGCGCGATCTGCATCGCGTCATGTCGGGACCCAGATATGCGAGAGCGTTGACGAGACGCGCAGAGATCGCCGGCGTCGAACTGCGCGTCGGCACCGCTGTGTACGACCTCGACGACCTCGATGCAAGCGCGGTGATCCTGGCAACCGGTGTACGCGAGCGGCCGCGCGCCGCGCGGCTCGTGCCGGGTGATCGACCAGCCGGCGTGTTCACGACCGGCTCCTTGCAACAGCTCGCGATGGCGGGGTTCGGAGTGGGCACGAACGCGGTGATCGTCGGTGCCGAACACGTCAGCTTCTCGGCCATCTTCACGCTCGGCCACGTCGATTGCCGAACGGTCGCGATGGTGACGCCGCGGGCCCGCCATCAGTCATACGCAGCATTGAAGTTCGCTGCTGCGACGGTCCGGCGCGTCCCCGTGCTGACGGGTGTCGACATCGCCGAGATCGTCGGCCGGCGGCGCGTCGAGCGGGTCGTGCTCACCGACGGACGATCGATCGAATGCGACACCATCATGTTCACCGGTGACTGGATACCCGACCACGAGTTGGCACGACGCTCGGGGCTGGCGATGGATCCGACGATCAAAGGGCCGACGGTCGATTCGCAGTTCCGAACGTTGCGCGACAACGTGTTCGCCATCGGCAACCTCGTGCACACGGTGGCAGCAGCAGACCGTTGCGCGCTCGACGGCAAGGCAGTCGCCACGCATGTAGTGAGGTCGATATCGTGACGGTCTCGCCGCGGGCGTGGCGAAACTGGCAGACGCGCAGGGTTTAGGTCCCTGTTCCGCAAGGAGTGTGGGTTCAAGTCCCTCCGCCCGCACCCTTCAACAACCACTCCCCCGGGGCTCCATGAAGATCGACATCCAATACAGCCCTGGTTCCAACGATTGGCCGGCATTGCGCGACGCAATCCTGCGCGCCGAAGCCACCGGATACGACACCACATGGGTCTTCGATCACTTCGACGGCGAGATGATCCACGGCGATCGGCCGATGCTCGAGTGCTTCACCTTGCTCGGCGCGCTCGCCGCCGCGACCACGACGATCGGACTCGGCACACTCGTTGCGAACGTCGCCAATCGGCATCCCGCGGTCCTCGCGGCGGCTGCCTCGAGCGTCCAGCGAATCAGCGGCGGTCGACTGACGCTCGGTCTCGGCGCAGGAACGTCGCCGAACAGCAAGTGGAGCTCCGAGCACGCCGCCCGCGGGATCCCGCTTCGCGCCGACATCGCCGAACGTCATGCCGCGGTCGCAGAGCAGATCCGGTTGATCCGCGCGCTCGACGAGCCGACGCCGATCATCGTCGGTGTCAACAGCGTTCGCCTCGCGACGTTGGCCGGGCAGATCGCCGACGGCATCAACGTTCGGATCACGAACGAGCGCGCCGCCGAGTTCATCAAGGCGGCGCGTGATGCCGCCGGCGATCGGCCGTTCGAGATCAGCGCGTGGACGTTCGACGACGTCGACGAGGTTTGCGAACACGCGCGTGCACTCGGCGTCGACCGCCTCATCCTGACCGTCGTCGGGGCGATCACGTGAACGTTTCGGAACTGCAAACACCGGCGCTGCTGATCGACGCGGATGCACTCGAGCACAACTTGTCGACGATGTCGGAAGCGCTGCCCGGTAGCAGGCTGCGGCCGCATGTGAAGGCGCACAAGTGCACATCGCTCGCAAGTGCGCAGCGAGCCCATGGTCACCGCGCGTTCACGTGCGCGACGCCTCGCGAGGTGCTCGGCATGATGGCCGCGGGACTCGGTGACGACGTGCTGCTGGCCAACGAGACGCTCGATCCCGCACGGCTCTCAGCGATGGCCGCCGTGCAGGACCACGGTGTGATCACGGTCGCGGTCGACTCCCGAGCAACCATCGACGCCGCAGCGGCTGCCGGCATTCGGTACGTGCTCATCGACGTCAACGTCGGGCTGCCGCGGTGCGGGTGCAAGCCGAGCGACGCCGGCCATCTTGCGGACCGCGCCCGCAGTCGGGGGATGGTTGTCCGCGGCGTGATGGGCTACGAGGGTCATCTGATGGGTGTCGCCGACCGCGTCGAGCAACGGGCCCGGGTCGCCGAGGCGATGGAGAAGTTGATCGTCGCCAGCCTGCTCGTCGGCGGTGAGATCATCAGCGCCGGCGGCACTGGCACCTACGACCTGCATGATCAGGTGACCGAGATTCAGGCGGGGAGCTACGCCCTGATGGACACGCACTACGGCGGCCGCGGGCACCCGTTCCGACAAGCGTGCTTCGTCCTCGCGACGGTGATCTCCGTGAATGCCGACTATGCCGTCGCGGATGCCGGCCTGAAGACGCAGGGCATGGACCACGGCAACCCGGCGATCGACGGCGCCGCGGTTCGATTCCTCTCCGACGAGCACGTCACGTTCGCGCCCGCCACTCCGGCCGCGGTCGGCGATCGAGTGAAGCTGATTCCAGCGCACATCGATCCGACGATGGCGATGCACGAAGCCGCGTGGCTGGTCCGCGGCGACGACGTGATCGAGCGGTGGCCGATCGATCTGCGTGGCTGGTGATGTGTGCAGTGTCGCCGAACTGCGGTGCTAACTCGACCCGTCCCTGATCACCTCGAGCAGAGCGCGCAGCGCCCGGGCGCGATGCGAGATCCGGTTCTTCTCCTCCTCGGACATCTGCGCAAACGAGCGGCCGTCGCCGTCGTCGGGCACGAACACCGCGTCGTAGCCGAAGCCGCGACCGCCGAGCTCCTCGGGCGCGATGGTCCCGTCGCACACACCCTCCACCGCGAGCTCGCGACCGTCCGGCCACACCACCATCACTGCGGTCACGAACCGAGCGCGGCGGTCGCTCGCGCCGTCGAGCAGGCGAAGCAGCTTCTCGCGGTTGTCCGCGTAGGTCGCGTCCTCGCCCGCGAACCTGGCCGCGTACACGCCAGGTGCGCCATCGAGTGCGTCGACGAACAGGCCGGTGTCGTCGCTGATCGCCGGCATTCCCGTCGCCGCGCACACTGCCGTTGCCTTCAACCTCGCGTTGCCGAGCAACGAGTCGGCATCCTCTACGACATCAGGGACCTCGGGAGGCCGTGGCAGCAGGTCCACGAGCCCGTCGAGAATCGCGGCGATCTCCGTGACCTTGTCCGGATTCGCGGACGCGCAGACGAGCTGCAGCTCCACCATCGTCACCGTCCGAGCGGGCGTGGCGTCGGAGGGACGGAGATCATCTCCGTCTGCAGCGCCATGATCTCCGCGAGCCCTCCGGATGCGAGCGCGAGCAATGCGTCGAGATCGCTACGCGAGAACGCGGCCCCTTCTGCTGTTCCCTGGACCTCGACGAACAGCGGCTCGCCACCTTGCTTGCCGAGCATGACGACGTTCATGTCGACCTCCGCCGTCGAATCCTCGACGTAAGGAAGATCGAGCACCGGCAGACCCGCGACCATGCCCACGCTGATCGCCGCGCAGAACGAGTGGAGCGGATGCGTCTTGATCGCCTGGTTCTGAACGAGCCGCGTCAACGCGTCGTGGAGCGCGAGGTAGCCGCCGCAGATGCTCGCGGTGCGCGTTCCGCCGTCGGCCTGCAAGACGTCGCAGTCGACGACGATTTGGCGTTCTCCGAGCGCACGCATGTCGCAGGCAGCGCGCAACGACCTGCCGATGAGGCGTTGGATCTCGACCGTGCGGCCGCTCTGCTTGCCCTTCGCCGCTTCGCGATCGATCCGCTCGGGCGACGCACCCGGCAACATCGAGTACTCCGCAGTGACCCATCCCTTGCCACTGTTCTTCATCCAGCGTGGCACGTTCTCGTCGACCGACGCGGTGCACAGCACACGCGTCTTGCCGAACGAGACGAGGATGCTGCCGGCCGCCATCTCGGTGTAATCGCGCTCGAAGCTGATCGGGCGAAGCTCATCGTCGGCGCGGCCGTCGAAGCGGGTCATTGTGGTCTCCCTTGTCGTAGAGATGTCATTCGGGCGGGCGCCAGTGATCGGCGGCACCGAGCTCGGGGCCGAGCAGACGGCCGCCGAGATCGGCGAACCACGAGATGTCGCCACTCGAGTAGAAGCGGCGCTCTGCCGGCGTCTCCGGGTGCGCAGCGCGCAGGAGGTCGAGTCGCTTGAGCACGTCGCGCGTCGCGAACGCGGTCTCGTCTGCGCTCGACACGAGTGTCACGTCGGGTCCCATGACCTCACCGATCACTCGTGCCAGATATGGATAGTGGGTGCATCCAAGCAGCAGCGCATCGACCTCGGCGTGCTTGATCGGTGCGAGCAATCGCTCCGCGAGAATGGTGACGTCGTCACCGGTCGTCTGGCCGCGCTCGACGAACTCGACGAAGCCGGGACATGCGGCGGATGTCAGCGTCACGTCCGCGCCGGTCGACGCCACGGCGCGTTCGTACGCGCCCGAGCCGATCGCGCCGACTGTGCCGATCACGCCAACGCGCCCGGACGTGCTTGCGGTGACGAGCGCTCGCGCGCCGGGCTCGACGACGTCGACGACGAGCACGGGCAACTCCTGCTGCAGCACATCGAGCGCCGCGGCAGACGCGGTGTTGCATGCGACCACGACGGCTTTCACATCGTGCTGCTTCACCAGGCTCCACGCGAGTTCACGGGCGAACTCACGGACTTCGAGCTGCGGGCGCGGCCCGTACGGATAGCGGCCGGTGTCGCCTATGTACACCAGGTCTTCCGACGGAAGCAGGTCGATCACAGCACGGGCCACGGTGAGGCCACCGAACCCACTGTCGAACATCCCGATCGGTCGGGCCACCTCGCCACACATCTCGATCGGCCAGGCTACGGCAGCCGCCACGTTCTACGCTCGACCCCGAGATGCTCACCGCCACTGTTCTTGCGCTCGTGGCGGCCGTTCTGCACGCATTCTGGAACTTCTCCGTCAAGCAGTCGACGATCGGTGATCGGTTCGTTGCGCTGTGGGGACAGTTCTCGATCGCCGGGATCCTCGGCGCCCTGATCTTGATTGCGGGTGGCGGCATTCCCGCGCGTGGCTACATCTGGGCCGCGATGTCGGCACTCACGCACGTGCCATATTGCGTGTTGCTGGCGAAGGCGTACACCGTCGGTGACTTCTCGCGCGCGTACCCGATTGCGCGCGGCGGCGGAGCGCTGGTCGCCGGCGTCGGTGGCATCGTGCTTCTCGGCGACAGCTTCAGCCCGATCGGCGTGGCCGGGATGATCGTGGTCGCGATCGGCTTGATCACGCTCGCCGGACGAGGCGCGTCGGCGCAAGTGATCGTCGCGCTCGGCGTTGCAATCACGATCGGGGTGTACTCCGTCGTCGATGCAAAGGGAATCCGTACAACGCACACCGCGCTGTACGCCGCGGCGTCGTTCGCCTGCGTGACTGTGACGACGACGACGTACGGGCTCGCAACGGGTCGCTCGAAGGCGATGGTCGAGGCCGTGCGAACCCGTTGGCGCCGTCTGTTCGTGTTGGGAATCGCGTCAGGGCTCACATATGCGCTCGTGCAGATCGCGTTCGAGCATGCAGCCGTCGGATACGTGACGTGCCTGCGTGAATCCAGCGTCGTCATCGCCGCGTTCATGGGAGCGCGCTACCTCGGCGAAGGCAACACGTTTCGACGCGTCGCAGCCGCCGGGATCGTGGTCGTCGGACTGCTGCTGCTCGTGCTCGGTCGGTGAACCGCTCAGGTCACGCTGACCAGTCGAGCAGTCGTCACCCAGCGGAAGCGCACCGAACCGGGCGGCGTGCACGCGACGAGTTGAACGGTCGCGATTCCGGATCGCAGCCCGAGGTTGTTGATCACGTTGAAGTCGGGGATCGTCACGTCTTGGCGCACGACCATGTACGTGTACGAATGCCCGTCCTGACCGACGAGCGTGACGGTCCCTCCCAACAGGACCGAGTCGATGTTGCGGAAGGGGGCACCGTGCGTCGTGCGATGCCCGAACAGCACGATGTTGCCGGGGATAGCGAGTTGCGCGGCTCCGTTCCACGTCGCTGCGATCCCGAGGTTGGCAACGGCGTCGAGATTGGTGCCGGTTCCCACGGCGAGATCCATTCCGATCGACGGCGTGTGCACAGAGTCAGCGGTCGAGGGAGCGAAGGACGGGTTGATCGGAACGGGCAGCACCGCGCTCGTCGGCGGCCCGAGGAACCAGCCATTGAGGTCCGCGATCACATACATCCCTTGCAAGGTGAACAGGCTGATCCCGCGATTGCTGACACGCACGATTGCGTGGTTCGCAATCGTCTGGTCCCATGTGTCGACGTTGAGGTTCGACGCCGTCGGACGCGGGACGCCCGCTGGAAATGCTGTCACGAACCCGCCGAGCATCGACTGCGTGCCGGTGATGTTGATCGCCGCGGCGGCTACCTGTCCCACCTGACCCAGCACCGAGAACTCGAGCGTGCTGCCACCCCACGTCGGTAAGTACGACGATCCACGCGAGTCGAGCAGCCTCGTTGGGTTCACAGGGAAGAACAAGCCGTCGGTCGAGTCGGCAGCACTCGCTCCCGTGAAGTAGCCGGTGACATCGACGATGAGATGGCCGCCGCCTTGGCTGAACACCTGGAACGCCGGCGTCCCCGACAACAGCACGATCGCTTGTCCGGCGCGCGTCTGTCCGGGCGCATCGATGTTGATGTTGCTCGCATTCGGTTGCGACTGACCCAACGGAAAGGCCGTCCAGAATCCCAGACCCGTCTGCGTGGCCGTCATGTTGACGACCACCGCAACCGCGTCGGCCGGCACCCCGGCTGCGGCGACGTCGACGCGCTCGGTCGTTGATGCGCCGACACCGAACCCACGGGTGCGGGTGTCGAGCACACGGAACGCGCCGCCGGCGCGGGTCACCAGCCGACCACCGGGCACTGCGCCCGTCACCTGCACGTAGGCACCCGACACGTCGACGATCACGTCCATCGGCTGTTGGGTGTACACGTCGACGGCACCGGTGTCACCCAGCTTGACCGTGACCATGTTGGCCATCACCTGACCGGC
>DASWRR010000306.1:0-5931 GCA_036403055.1 Ilumatobacteraceae bacterium
GCTGCTTCGAGCTGGGCGAGGTGAAAGCCGACGTTGCGAAAGCTGAGACCGCTGCGCGGCAACGTCCAGCGCGGCCGCGCCTCGTCGAGGGCAGCGTCGACGCCGTGCAGCAGCGCGTGTGCCGTCAACTCGGCGAACGGGATGTACATCTGATGTTGCCGGCCGATCTCGACGAGCGTCGCAACACCCGGCTCGTCGCCGCGCACCGCTCGCCGCCACAACGACGTCTGCAGCGAGGCCAGCAGCGGATCGCCTGCGTCGGCGCGACGAGCACTGAGGATGGTCGACTCGGTGTCGTTGTCGGCATCCGCGAACCGACCGAGTCTCGTCGCGGCGACGGACCGGACCGCCATCGCCAGACCGTGCTCCGCCCAGTTCGATGTCGATGCCGCCGATTCCGCGGCCACCGTCGTGTCGCCAATGACGGCCATGGGATCTCCGGACATGTAGGACGCAAGCGCCCGCCGGCTGAGACCGCCGCTGATCCACCACGCGTCGGACTGCTGGGTCGCGGCGCGGTGCGCACGCGTGAACGAGCCTGACGCCTCGTCGAGGTCGAGCAGCGCGAGTCGATTCAAACCAGCGGCAAGGTGCACGAGGAACTCGGTCAACGGTTCGTCGATCCCCTGGGCGAGCTCGTGGGCGGTGTCGACGAGCCGTTGGCGTGATGCTCCGTCCGCCGAGGAGTACGCCGCCTCGGCGAGGATTGCGGCGGCTCGCGCCCGCCAGTGGGCGGCGAGCGACTCGTCCACCACGAGCGCGGCAACACGCGCGTCGAGATCCGTACGGCGGCGTTGACCGCTTCGGGTGAAATCGGTGCGCAGCGCCAACAGCAGGCACTCGGCGCGATCGTTGCGGTAACGAGCACGAGCGTCCGGGGCGGCGCTGTCAGCGCATGTCTCGTACAGATCGGCCGCTTCGATCAACCGCTCGGTCGCCTCGTCTCGGTCGAGCTCGTTGAAACGCGCAGTGCCGAGTCGGTGCATCCAATGGGCGCGATCAGGGAGGTCGACCGCGGTCACGACGAGTTGCTCGGCGAGGTCGCCGGCTGCCGACCACGAGCCATGCCGAACCGCCTCATCGTACGCCAGCCGGACGAGCTCACGGTGGTGATCGTCGGCCGTTCGGCGAGCCGCGGCGGACAGCCGCACGAGCGTGCCTGCTGCGGACTCACCCGAGCGGTCGAGCTGATCGAGCAGCGTCCCTGCGACCTCGACGATCAGTTCTGGCGCGGCAAGATCGAGCGCGGTCGTTCGCAGGAGGGGATGGGTGAACGCAACGCCGTCGCAATGTCGCCGTATTGCGCCGATCGACTCCAGCTCGTCGAGCGCCGCAACCTGATCTGCGGAATCATCGAGCTCGGCGGGAGCGTTGTGCTCTGCGAGCGCGATGACGACAGCGACGCGCAACGCCGCCGGAGAGAGCGTCGACAATCGGGCTCGCCACGCGACCTCGACAGGGATGGTCCCGGTCGTCGACGAAGGTGGTGGAAGCACTTCACCGACGGCGATCGAATCCACCAGTGCCGTCAACGTCAACGGATTGCCCCCGCTGAGCTCCGCCAGCCGCGCGATCGTTCGCCGATCGGTGATGCCCGGCGTGATTTGCCGAGCAAGTTCGCGTGCCTCGCGATCATCCAGAGCGCCGAGCGTCATGCGGCGCGTGATCGGCTCGTCGACGAGTCGAGTCAGCAACCGCGACGACGCCTCGTCGCGCGCCACCAACAGCAGGCACACGCGGGCCGGTTGGCCGGTGACCGCGGCTGTTCCCAACCGAAACGCGAGGTGCTCGACCACGTGCTGACCCGCGTCGTCCAGCCAGTGCGCGTCGTCGACGATCAACAGCTGCGGCACTCCACGCCGCATTCGTTCGTCGGTCTCCGTCATCGCTTGACGAAGATCGTCGGCGATGTCGCCCTGCTCCGGAACGACCAGCGTTCGCGTCGTCGCGCCGACGGCCGTTGCCTCGGCGACGAACCAATTCACGAGTGTCGACTTGCCGACGCCCGGCGGCCCGTCGAGGACCACGACGACCGGCTGACCGTTGCCCGCGGCGGCCAGCCATCGTGACAGCTGGGCGCGTTGCACGATTCGCCCGACGATGTCGACCACTGCCCTGACCTCCGCGACCGACCCTACGCCACGACGTGCGCGACCGACACCACAGATGGCACCTGAATACTGGCCCCTACCTGGCAGACGGTAACGTCATTCGTGTCATGTCGCTGCACGAGATCCGTCAGCCTGCGGACCTGCGGGCGCTGAGCTATGCAGAGCTCGACGATCTCGCCGGTGAGGTGCGAGATTTCGTCGTTCAGGCGGTCGCCGAGACCGGCGGTCACCTCGGGTCGAACCTCGGGGCAGTCGAACTGACGCTGGCGTTGCACCGGGTCTTCGACTCCCCGACCGACGCGATCCTGTGGGACACCGGGCACCAGGCATACGTCCACAAGATCGTCACCGGCCGGCAGAACCGGTTCGACCAGCTCCGGCAGGCGGGCGGGCTCTCCGGATACCCGAATCGAGAGGAGAGCGTTCACGACTTCGTCGAGAACAGTCACGCGTCGACCATCCTCTCGTACGCCTACGGGCTCGCGGTCGCACGCGATGCCGGGACGGACCCCCGCCGGCACATCGTCGCGGTGATCGGTGATGGTTCGATGACGGGCGGCATGGCCTACGAGGCGCTCAACAACATCGGCCACTCCGGCAAGCGCGTCATCATCGTCCTCAACGACAACGGCCGCAGCTACGCACCGACGATCTCGAACCTCACCGCCAGTCCGACGCCGATGGATCGGGCGATCGCGAATCATCCGAGCCTGCCATCGCGGATCACCGATCGCCTGTCGCACAGCCTCACCAACATCCGGCTCAACCCGGTGTACGTGAAGCGCCAGAGGAAGCTCGAGCAGTTCTTGCGTGAGCTCCCCTATGTCGGTCCTCAAGCCGAGAAGGGTGTCGAGGCCTTCAAGGCTGCGGTCCGCGAGTTTCTGCAGCCGCCGTCGTTCTTCGAGGCGTTGGGCATTCGGTACGTCGGCCCCATCGACGGGCACGACATCGAGGAGCTCGAGCGAACGTTCCTCAACGCGATCGAACTGTCGGCGGAGGGACCCATCCTCGTTCACGTCCTGACGCAGAAGGGCCGCGGATACTCTCCGGCGGAGGACGACGACGAGAAGCACTTGCACGACGCCCCGGTCTTCGATCCGTTGACCGGTCCGCCGCCGGCGATCCCGTCGGGTTACACGCAGGCCTTCGCCGAGGGCATCATCAAGGAAGCCGAAGCGGACCCACGTGTCGTCGCGATCACTGCCGCGATGGCCGGCCCGACCGGTCTGATCCCGTTCCAGACGCGTTATCCCGAGCGGTTCTTCGACGTCGGGATCGCCGAGCAGCACGCTGTCACCGGCGCCGCAGGCATGGCGATGGGCGGTCTACGTCCAGTGGTCGCGATCTACAGCACGTTCCTGAACCGTGCGTGGGACCAGGTGGTGTACGACGTCGCCCTGCACCGGCTGCCGGTCGTGTTCTGCCTCGACCGCGCCGGGATCACCGGCGACAACGGCCCGAGCCATCACGGTGTGTACGACTTGGCACTGCTGTCCAAGGTTCCGGGCATGCGGGTGCTCGCGCCGTCCAGCGCGCAGGAGCTGCACGTAATGCTGCACGACGCCTTGCTGCTCGCGGATGAGGGACCGGTCGCGATCCGGTACCCGAACGGCACCGCTCCACAGGTCGGCGAACACGAGGTCGGCAGCGGCTTGCACGCCCATCAACTCCGCTGCGGTGACGGATCGGTGTGCATCCTCGCGATCGGCAAGCTGGTCAACTTCGCGAATCATGCGGCTGTCGCGCTCGCGAATGCAGGTGTGGACGTGACCGTGTGGGACGTTCGATCATGCGCTCCGCTCGATCCGAAGATGATCGCCGACGCGGCTGCACACCGATCGGTCGTCACGTGCGAGGACGGAATCCGCGACGGCGGGATCGGCATGACGATCGCGGATCAAGTGCACGAGATCGCTCCGCAGGTCTCGGTCGATGTGCTCGCTCTCCCCGCAAAGTTCATTCCACAAGGCAAACCGGACCGCATCCTCGCCCAACTCGGCCTCGATGCCGACGGGATCGTCGCCGCTGTTCGTCGCCGCATCACCAACGAGGTCTGAGCCGTGTTGAACCAACGATTCGAGCGTTATACGCGGCTGCGCATGGAAGAGCGCGAGCACGGCGTGCTGCTGATCACGCTGTCGAATCCCGGGAAGCTGAACGCCACCGACGCGGTGATGCATGCGGAGCTGTCGACGATCTTTGCCGACGTCCACGCGAGCCCGGAGGTGCGCGCTGTCGTCGTCACTGGGGAAGGCACTGCGTTCAGCGCGGGTGGCGATCTCGACTGGATCTCCCAACAGGTCGGCAACCATCCGCGGACGATGAGCGCGATGCGTGAGGGCGGCGACATCGTGCGGACGATGATCGAATGCGACACACCTGTCATCGCCGCGATCAACGGCGTCGCCGTCGGCGCCGGCCTGGCGGTCGCCTTGCTGTCCGACATCTCGATCATCGATCAGGACACCCGATTCACCGACGGGCACATCCGTATCGGGGTCGTTGCCGGCGATCATGCGGTCGCGATCTGGCCGCTGCTGTGCGGGATGGCCAAGGCCAAGTACTACCTGATGACGAGTGATTTCATCGATGGTCGTGAGGCGGAGCGGATCGGCCTCGTGTCGAAGGCATTGCCCGCTGACGAAGTGCTGCCGGAGGCGCTACGGATCGCCGACCGTCTCGCAACGGGTCCACGCGAAGCGATCACGTTGACGAAGCGCGCGCTCAACCATTGGCTGCGGCAGGCGCTGCCGAACTTCGAGGCATCCTTGGCCTACGAGATGCTGAGCTTCCTCGGTGCCGAGGCGGCGGAGGGCATCACCGCGCTACGCGAGAAGCGCAAGCCGGACTTCCCTCGATGACCATCGATCGCGATCTCGCTGCTGATCTCGCGTTCGGTCTCGCACTGGCGGACACCGCCGACGCCATCACGCTCGCGTACTACGAGGAACGTTCGTTCTCCGTCGACTGGAAGGCGAACCGGACGGAGGTGACACAGGCGGACCGCGAAACCGAGTCGGCCATCTCGGCCGAGATCAACGCCCGCCGACCCGACGACGGGATGTTCGGTGAGGAGCACGGCATCGTCGGCAATGCAGATTCACCGTGGCGATGGGTCATCGATCCGATCGACGGCACGTCGAACTTCGTCCGCGGTGTTCCGGTGTGGGCGACGTTGATCGCACTGACCCACAGCGAGCACGGGCCCGTCGTCGGTGTCGTGTCCGCGCCGGCGCTCGGTCGGCGTTGGTGGGCCGCGACGGGTCTCGGCGCGTTCGCCGACGGAAGGCCGTGCCGCGTCTCGTCCGTTGCACACCTCGAGGACGCACAGGTCTGCATCACGTTCTCGGCAGGGTGGGATGAGGCCGGGCTGACCCCGGAGCTGGTCACCCTGCTGCAGCGCGCGTACCGAGCGAGGGGGTTCGGGGACTTCTGGCAGCACATGCTCGTCGCCGAGGGCGCGATCGATCTGGCCGTCGACGCGATCGGGCTCGAGCCGTACGATCTCGCCGCCGTGATGGTCGTCGTCGAGGAGGCCGGAGGAACCTTCACCGACCGTCATGGCGAACGCACGTACCTCCACGACTCGGCGATCTCCTCGAACGGCCTCCTTCATCACCACACGGCGCCCCTACGCGCCTGACGTCAACTCGGTAGTAACCCGGCAGGCGGACGACGTAGCGTTGCGCGGATGAGCGAGAGCGAGCAGCCGGCCACACGGGCCATCACGGCCGGGCGCGCTCACAGCAGCACGTCACTCGCGCCGGCGCTGTGGGCCAGCACCGTGTGGGAGTCGGACAGCTTGGCGGATGCGAATCGG
>DASWRR010000307.1:0-2205 GCA_036403055.1 Ilumatobacteraceae bacterium
TGACATCAGCAGTCAGTTCCTCACGGCCTTGATGCTGATCGGTCCGTACATCGACGGCGGACTTCGCATCGAGATCACGACTCCGCTCGTGTCGAAGCCGTACCTCCAAATCACCAAGGCGGTGATGGCCGACTTCGGTCACGACGCTGTCACGATCGACGACAGTCGGATCGAGGTCGGCGCGGGTCGATACGCCAGCCGCGACTACTCGGTGGAGCCCGACGCCAGTTCGGCGAGCTATCCGCTCGCGGCTGCGGCGATCTGCGGCGGTCGCGTCGAGGTTCCGGGCTTGACGCGCGACTCGGTGCAAGGCGACGCCGGCTTCTGTGACGTGCTCGCAGCGATGGGCTGCTCGACTTCGCGCGACGGTCAGTCGACCATTGTGATCGGTGCCGACAACCTGCGTGGCGTCGACATCGACATGGTCGACCTCTCGGACCTCGTTCCCACACTCGCCGCAGTCGCCGCCTTTGCCGAGACGCCAACCCGCATTCGTGGAGTGGGCTTCATCCGAGCCAAGGAGAGCGACCGCCTCGGCGATCTCTGCGCCGAGCTGCGGCGTACGGGTGCAGTGTGCGCTGATACCGACGACGGCCTCAGTGTCGAGCCGGCACCGCTGCACGGTGCGCGCCTTGCGACCCACGACGATCATCGCCTCGCGATGGCCTTCGGATTGATCGGTCTCAGGGTTCCAGGCATGGAGATCGAAGATCCCGATGTGGTAGCCAAGAGTTGGCCGGGGTTCTGGCGAATGCTCGAGGGTTTGGGGTGAGCGAGACGATGGTGATTGCTGCGTTCGACGTCGATGGGACGTTGACGACTCGTGACTGTGTTCGACCCTTTCTCGAGCGCGCCGCGGGTCGACGACGTCTCTTCACAGCCGTCCTTCGACGCCCGTTGGCCACCGCGATCGCCGCGTTGCGTCGCGACCGCGACCTGATGAAGGAGATCATCGTCGGAGGATCGTTGGTCGGTAAGCGGGTCGCCGACGTCGACGCGGTCGGTGAGCAGTTCGCCCAGTTCGTTCTCGTCAACTGGCTACGCCCGGACACGTTGCGGCGACTGCGATGGCACCAACGCTCGGGACATCGCACGGTCCTCGTCTCGGCCTCGCTGGCGGCGTACCTTCGGCCGCTCGCGCTGCGACTCGGCGTCGACGACGTGTTGTGCACGGATTCGACGCGCCGCGGCGACCGCTACGGCGACCGTTTGAACGGTCGGAACTGTCGTGCCGAGGAGAAGCGTCGTCGACTCGAACTGTGGTTGGAGGAACATCGCTGGGTCCATGCCGAGGTGTGGGCGTACGGCGACAGCCGCGGCGACCGCGAGTTGCTGGCGCGCGCCGATCACGCAGTGTGGGTCAACGGTGCGACGATCTCGGAGGTTCCCGAGGCGGTTCCTGGGTGACAGCGTCCCTCGTTCGTCAGGCACGTCCGAAGCAGTGGGTGAAGAACCTTCTCGTGTTCGCCGCGCCCGGCGCCGCCGGCGTGCTCGACGACCGCTCGTCGTTGTGGAGATCCGTTGTGATCTTCCTCGCGTTCTGTCTCGCGAGCAGCGGCACATACTTCTGGAACGACCTGCTCGACGCCGAGAGCGATCGCAATCACCCGACCAAGCAGCACCGACCGATCGCCAGCGGCGCGATCCCCGTGACGATGGCGCGTTTCGTCGGCAGCGTGCTGCTCGTCGCAGGCATCCTGCTGGCGGCGACGACCCGCTGGCAGGCGGCGGTTGTGGTGGGCGGTTACGTCGTGCTGACGTCGACGTACAGCGCGATCCTGAAGCACATCGCCGTCGTCGATCTCGTCGCGGTTGCCGCCGGGTTCGTGCTGCGAGCGGTCGCCGGCGCGGTGGCCACCGACGTGCTGATGAGCAAGTGGTTCTCACTGACGATCTCGTTCGCCTCGCTGTTCATCGTCGCCGGCAAGCGCTACGCCGAGCTCCGCGACCTCGGTGACGACGCCCAAACGCGTTCGACGCTCGACGACTATTCGCTGGGGTTCCTTCGCATCGTGCTGTCGGTCAGTTGCGGCGCCGCGCTGGTGACGTACTGCATCTGGGCCTTCGACACGCGCGAGCTGGCCGGTTCGACGTGGCCGTTCTACGAGTTGTCGATCATCCCGATGGCGACAGCGCTACTGCGCTACACGTTGATCCTGGAACAGGGTCACGGCGCGGCACCCGAGGAGATCTTTGCGCACGACC
>DASWRR010000308.1:0-2039 GCA_036403055.1 Ilumatobacteraceae bacterium
GGGTCGGGTGGAGATCGGCACGTTCACGGTGCCGGTGGACTACTCGGACCCGTCGAAGGGCAAGTTCGATCTCGACGTGGCGCGGCACCTGGCGAATCCGAAGGACCGGATCGGCAGTCTCCTCGTCAATCCCGGCGGGCCCGGGTTCGGTGGCACTGAGTTCGCGGTGCAGGCCGAACAGGTCTACGGCGACACCTTGCTCGACCACTTCGACATCGTCGCTTGGGATCCGCGTGGCACCGGCCAGACCGTGCCGCACATCGATTGCATCAGCGACTACGACCACTTCTTCGCGACCGGCGACATCACGCCGGACGACGCCGCGGAACACCAACAGCTCGTCGATACGGCGAAGGAGTTCACCTCCGAGTGCATCGCGAACAACTCGGCCTTCTATCAGTATGTCGGTACCAACAACTCCGCTCGGGACATGGACGCGATCCGTGCCGCTCTCGGGGAGCCGAAGATCAGCTACTTCGGTTTCAGCTATGGGAGCGAGCTCGGCGCGACGTGGGCCACGCTGTTTCCGTCGACTGTCCGCGCCGCGGTGCTCGACGGCGCTGTCGATCCGACGGCCAATGCGTTCGAGAGCGAGAAGGAACAGGTGAAGGGCTTCGACGATTCGTTGGAGGCGTTTCTCCGTGCGTGCAGCGCCGATGCCAAGTGCCCGTTCAACCACGAGGGTCATGCCGACACCGCGTACGACACGTTGACGAAGCGCATCGATGCATCGCCCGTCCCGAGCCGACCAGGGCGCCCCGCCGTCACGCTCCGGGTGACGCTGACCGCCGTCGCCGAGGCGATGTACTCCCAATCGACGTGGCCGCGGCTTGCCTCGGCGCTCGCGGACGCGGAGAACGGCGATGGTTCAGGCCTGCTCGCGTTGTACGACGAGTACTACCAGCGCCAGAAGAACGGAACCTACGCGAACTCGTTGGAGGCGTTTGAGGTCATCAGCTGTGAGGATTCGCCGGACAGGCCGACCGTCGCGCAGGAGGATGCGAACGCATTGCAGCTTCACGCGATCGCGCCGCGCTTCCAGCTCTCCACCGTTGGCGACTACGCATGCACGTTCTTCCCGCCGGCGCTCGACCCGCGGATACCGATCACAGGAAAGGGTGCGGGGCCGATCCTCGTGATGGGCACGACAGGCGACCCGGCGACTCCGCTGGAGAGCAGTCGCAAGATGGCTGACTCGCTCGAGGACGGGAGACTGGTGGTCGTCGTCGGAAATCAGCACACCGGTTACGGGGTCAACCACTGCTCGTCCACGGCGGTCGAGGACTACCTCATCGACCCTGCTGGTCACCTACCGGCAGACAGCCTTCGCTGCGGATAGCTCGCCGACGCTCAATCAACATGGCCGTCACGTCGGCGCAGCATGGTACCGAGCGGGCAACTTGGCGGAAGGAGTGGGATTCGAACCCACGGAGACCCATAAGACCTCAACGGTGTTCGAGACCGTCCCATTCGTCCGCTCTGGCATCCTTCCGCCCGGCAGGCTAGCGGTCCGAGTGGGCCGACGCAGCGGACAGTTGCAATCCCGCAAAGTTCTCTCAAGAGCCTTGACAGTGATGCCGATGGATCGTCTGTGCCTGGTACCGATCTGTTTCCGGACGAACCCGAGTTCAGTCCGAGGCCTGCCTGGCAGGTGATCGAAGCGGCGCGACGCCAGTACCTCACCGGCGAGCTGACGCTGCACACGACTCCGACGACCAGGGTGTTCCTACGCGACGGCGTGGTCTACTTCGCCGAGCGGACCACCGATGGCGCCCTGGCGATCCGCTTGATGATGGAAGGCGTGATCACCCGCGAGCAGATGCAGCGCGGCACGGTGATCGTCAACGGTGTCGAGCACGTCGGGCGAATGTTCGACATGGACCCGACGATCGATCGGTCGTCGGTCGAGCTCTGTGCCGAGCTGTTCACCGATGATGTGCTGGTCGACGTGGCCAACCGCACGGTCAGGGGCTACGACCTGGCCCTGTACCGGCGGCACTCCAGCGGGATCGACCGCTGGTACCCGAACAAGATGCCCG
>DASWRR010000309.1:0-3464 GCA_036403055.1 Ilumatobacteraceae bacterium
GGCGTCGCGGAGCTCGTTCGGTTGGGCGAAGCCGCGTCGATCTGGGTGCCAGACCTCGTCACGATGCTGGAGCGATCGGCGCGCCGTGGCACCCAGATCGGTCACGGCGCGGTCGAGGCCGCGGCGCGCGTGCTGCATGCCGCCGGTGAGCACACGGCGGTGAACGATCTGCGGCGGATGCGGTTCGCGCCGTCGCCGTCCCAGGTGAGCGGCGACGACGACCACGTCATGCCGGCCGAGGCCGGGCGGATCCCGTCGTGGGTCGAGCGTCATCTGGTGATCTCCGACGAGCACGTCGCCCGGTTGATGCCCGCGTCGTTTCCATCGTCGTGGCTCGGCGTCGACTTCGAGGCGCACGGCCTTCCGATCGGCTTGGCGTCGACGCTGTCGTTCGCGATCCGATGGCACGGCGATCGACCCGCAGTGCTGTGGGAAGTCACCGGAACGCCGATGCCGTTGAGCTACGACACGTGGACGACGGGGCAGCTCTCGGGCGAAGCGCTGTGGCCGCCGGTGCCGATGACCGGCGCGGCGGACCCGTCGTCGTTGCCGGCGGAAGGTCCGTCGTTCAGCTGATGTGCGACTGCCTTGTCGCGCTGCCGTCGGCGACCGGGCAGCCGCTCGCGCTGTTCGCCAAGAACAGTGATCGACCGCCCGACGAACGCCAGCGGATCGAGTGGGTTCCACCGCGTCGCGACCGGTCCGCTGTCCGGGCGACGCACATCGACGTCGAACCATTCGCGATGGAGACGATCGGGTGCGTCATCTCGCGACCCGAGTGGTGTTGGGGTGCCGAGCACGGCATCAACGAAGCGGGAGTGGCGATCGGCAACGAAGCGATCTACACGAGGTCGGATCCGCGGTCGGCGCCACCGGCACTGACCGGTTTGGATCTCGTCCGGCTTGCGCTCGAACGTGGTCGATCGGCGCAGGACGCGGTGACCGTGATCACGGAAATGCTGGGGACGTACGGCCAGGGTGGGACAGCGCACGATCCTGCTGGCGCGAACGGGCCGAAGGCGTACTGGAGCAGTTTCCTCGTCGCCGACCCGACCGAGGCGTGGGTCGTCGAGACGAGCGGCGCGGCGTGGTCGACCGAACGGGTGGTCGACGCTCGAGCGATCTCCAATCGCACGACGATCGCGACGTTCGACGCCGAGCATCGTCATCCGCGCCAGCCGGTCGAGCGATTGGTTCAACCGCGCCTCGATGCGTCCAATACCGTGCTTGCACGTCGACCGGTCACGTTCGATTCGTTGGCCGAACACCTGCGCTCGCACGACAGCTGCCTCGAGCCGGGATGGAGCGTGTGCATGCATGCCGGCGTCGAGGCGACGACGGCGTCGATGATCGCCGAGCTCCGTGCCGACGGAGCACATCGCGCGTGGATGCTTCTCGGGTCACCGTGCGAGCACGACTACCGAGAGGTGTCGCTTGCGTCTCCTGGCTCGAGAATCGCGGGATCGCCGACGGTGACGCGACCAGGCGCCAGCACGGTCGCGTAGACGCGGCTGACGGGGCCGCGCTCGTGGTGCATCACCGTGAAATCACCGTTGATGAACCACGGCTTGTTCGACGCGCACGGCAGCGCGTACGCCGACACTTCGCACAACACATCACCGATCAACAGCCGCACGCCGGGGCGAACGTCGGCCCAATCGAGGCCGGCGATCGTGATGTTCTCGCCGGCGCGTCCCGGCGCGATCGGATGCCCGGCGCGGCGGAAATCTTCGATGACGTCCTCACTCCAGATGCACAGTGCCTGCCATGGACGGCCGTGATGGACGCGGGTGGCTTGTCGATCACCGACCATTCCGGACCAGTCGACTTCGGCGGAGTGCACGGGAAGTTTGGGGACGCCACCACTCGACACGCTGAGCTGGGCGACACTGCCCTCGGCGCGCTCCGGCAACTGGCCGGCGGCGCGCAGTGCAGGGCCGGCCGACGTCCACGCTGTCCATACCGACTCGAGGTCCGTGACCAGGTCACCGGTCGGCGACCGCGGACGGAGATGTTCGATCACGGAGGCATCGCGACCTTGGGAGTACAGGTCGAAGATCTCGTCGCCAAACTGGACAGTGCGCTTGGCGTCGGTCCCGTTGAACCGATACGGACCGATCGAATGCTCCACGCCGTCACCGTAGATGAACCGCATCGGGCTGAAGCAGCGACATTCGTCCCCCTAGGCTGGCGACCGTGACCCGTCTGGAGGCCGAGACCGCAACTGATGCCGATGCCGCTGCCAGCGATCCGTTCGCGGATCTGCGGCTGACGGAATGGACGTCGTGCGGAGGATGCGCGGCGAAGTGGGGCGCGGGATTGCTCACCGAGATGATCCGCGAGATGCCGGCCGGTGTCGACCCGTCGCTGCTGATCGGTTTGGCGCCGTTCGACGATGCGGCCATCTATGAGATGGCGCCCGGCGTGGCGCTGGTCAGCACGACCGATTTCTTTCCACCGCTCGTCGACCATCCGAGCGACTTCGGCGCGATCGCTGCGGCCAACGCGTGCAGCGACGTGTTCGCGATGGGCGGTCGAGTCGCGATCGCCGTCAACATCGCAGCGTTCCCTGAGCATTTCCCGCGCGACGCGATCGTGGCGATCTTCGATGCCGCGGCAGCGGTCGTGGCCGAAGCCGGGGGCACGATCGCCGGCGGCCACACGATCCGCAATCCCGAGCCGATCTTCGGTCTCGCGGTGCAGGGTGTCGTCGATCCGGCCCGCATCTTTCGCAAGGGTGGCGGTCGACCCGGTGACGTGCTGATGCTGAGCAAGCCACTCGGCACCGGATTGGCGTTGGCGGGCGGTTCCGCGGCCGACAAGTCGGAGGCGATCCGCGGCATGCGGCGGTTGAATCGCGCCGCGTCCGAAGAGTTGCAATCGTTGGGCGCCGCTGTCCATGCCGCAACCGACGTCACCGGGTATGGGTTGGCCGGGCACGGTTGGGAGATGGCCGAGCGCGGCGGCGTCCAGGTCGTGATCGACACGGCAGGGTTGCGCACGTACCCCGGCGCCTCCGCGGCGGCAGAGCGGGGCACCCGTACCGGCGGCGACCCGCGAAACCGCGATTACGTCGCTGGGCACATGCAGTCGTCGGCCGGGTCGGTGGGCGAAGCGTTGTGCATGGATCCGCAGACGTCGGGTGGGTTGCTGGCGGCAGTCGATCCTGCCGCGGTTTCCGCGATGTCGGAGATGTGGTGGCGGGTCGGTGAGATCGCTGTCGGCGAATCGAAGCTGCTGTTGCGATGACGAGAGTTGCTCCGGTGTGGCGATGATCGGCCGTCCTCCTACTCGCTCGATGGAGAAGGAGCTGTGGGCCGCCGGCCACGACGTGATCGTCGGCGTCGACGAAGTGGGCCGCGGCGCGTGGGCCGGGCCGCTGATGGTCGGCGCGGCTGTGCTGCCGCGCGGCAAGCGCGTCAACGGCGTCCGCGATTCGAAGGCGCTCACCGAAGCCGGCCGCG
>DASWRR010000310.1:0-5071 GCA_036403055.1 Ilumatobacteraceae bacterium
ATGCTGTGCTCGACGAGTCGACGCCATCACGACAAGTAGCCCCAGTCGCGTAGGGTCTCGAGGATTCGCTTGGCGGCCTCGGCGGCCGATCCCTCGACGGTCTCGCCGGCCTGCGGCGCACCGGACACATCGGTGAGCGCACGCAGACGGTCGAGCGGCGTGACACCGACCGGCCCCCGCAGGACTCGGGCTCTCGGTCGATACGGACGCACTTCGATGAACGGAGTCGCGCTGCTCGCCAACGGCGTGGCGTCGTACGCAACCACGTCTGCGGTCTGCGCAGCAAGGGCAGCGCGCAGCGTCGCCCGTCGCAGTCGAGCGACGGATCCTTCGACCGACAACACCGCAGGTCCGGTGATCCGCAGCATCTCGCGCCGACCGCCGTCCAGGCGTCGAGTGACCCGCAACGGATCGCGTAGGTCGACGCCCACGAGACCCAGTGCTTGTTGTCGGTCGAGTCCGGCCGCGAGAAGTGCCGGGACGCTGCCCGTTCCGCGATCGATGGAGTAGTCACCGCACCAGACCGCCACCGTGTTCGCCAACACCGGGGCGAGTGCCGCGGCGACCGTCGCGCTGTCGGCGTCGTCTGGCGCGTTCACTCGGACGGCCGTCGTGGCGCCGCAGGCCAACGCGACCCGTACAGCCTCTTCGCAGGCAGGTCCGCCGGCGGTGACTGCGATCACGGTCATACCGTGGGCTTTGCCGTGGCGCAGTCCGATCTCGATCGCCGCCTCGTCAGCCGCGGACAACCCACCGCTCGGGGCCGACGTGCGGACCCACTTCACGCACACGCCGATCATCACGTGGACCGGAAGATGACGCCGAATCCACCTTCGGGGTACGACCAGGTGATCGCACCCTCCTTGTTGCACACGAGGTAGCACGTGCCGCACTCGAAGCACTGCTCGTAGTTGAAGACGATGCCGCCGTCCGCCGTCGGCACGAACAGATCGGCGGGGCACGCGACGATGCACGCTCGTGTGGTGCAGTCCGCGCACGCCTTGCCGTCGACGACGATGTGCGGTCGCTCGTGAACCTTGAACTCCGTGGTGTCCATTCGATCGGCGAACGAGACGTCCGGCCAACTGTCGTGTTCGGTCATCCGAAGCTCCGAAAAGCGTCGTGGCCGTCGCGGACGAGATGGCGAAGCTTCACGCCGGCGCGTTCGCGCTCCTCGCGGACGATGCGGCGAAGTCCCGGTTTCGCCGAAGGGTTGTCGACTCGGAACATTCGTTCTGCGATCCCCGTCATCATCGACGGGTAGAGGTGCTGGACGCGATCGCTGAGGACGAGCTCGGGGGCTCGGCGCAGCTTGCGATGATCGCGTAGCACGAACGTGTCGCTGAGTCGCCGCGCGTAGCCACCGAGGCCGCGTTGCGTGACGTCGCCGGCGGCGATCGCTTCGACCGCGGTCCGGCCTGCGTACATCCCGCTGGCGATCGCGAAGTTGACACCCTCGAGCCAGATGCCAGCGGCGAGACACAGCGCCGCGGCATCGCCGGCGACGAGGAGACCATTGCCGGTCATCTCCGGCATCATCGAAAGACCGGCTTCTGGAATCAAGTGCGCCGAGTACTCCTTCAACTCGCCGCCCTCGACGAGCGGAGCGATCGCGGAATGACGCTTCATCGCTGCGATCACGTCCTCCGGGCGCGTCTTCTGCGAGGCCAGCTTCGTCAACTTGAGGACGACGCCCACGGCAATCGTGTCGAGGTTCGTGTAGAGAAACCCTCCGCCGTTGATCGCACCCGTTCCACCGATGATCTCGATGTCGACGCCCTCCCGGTCGCGTACAGCGAACCGCTCGTCGATGACGTCCTTCGGCAGCGCGAGTGTCTCTTTTACGCCAAGCGTGAAGTTCTTCGAGTTCGGCGTGCCGTAGAGGCCGGCTTGCTTCGCGACGAAGCTGTTCACTCCGTCGCACGCGATGACCATCGTTGCCGAAACGTCGCCGTCCGGTCGGTCGGTGCGAACGCCGGCAATCGCATGGCGCGACTTGCGGGATGGGCCGCGCAACAGACCAGTCACCGTTGTGTTGCAGAGGAGGGTCGCGCCGGCGGCGACGGCATGGTCGGCGAGCCACCGATCGAAGTCCGGTCGGTAGGCGGTGGCTCCGTTGTACGGCGGTGCGGCCCACGCATCGTTGCGAAAGTCGACGGAGAGCGCCTGCGTCTCGGTGAGGATCATCGTCGAGCGCCGGGTCACCCAGCGTTGGATCGGGACGTCGTTCCACCACTGCGGAATGAGATCGTCGAGGATGCGCGGATAGATCACCCCGCCGTACATGTTCTTGCTACCGGGAAACGGTCCGCGCTCGAGGAGCAGCGTGCGCAGTCCGCCGCGTGCCGCCTCGATCGCGGCACACGAACCAGCCGGCCCCGCGCCGACGATCACGACATCGAAGTCGGGTTCAGCCATTGGCTGCCCCCACTTGCCGTAGGAGCTCGTCGAGCACTTCGTTCGCGTCGCCGACCACTGCCAGGTCGGCGAGTTGCATCATCGGGCAGTGCGGATCCACGTTGATGCTGATGATGTGGTCGGGCTGACCGAGCCCGCTCGTGTGCTGCACTGCACCGCTGATCCCGAACGCGATGTACAGCTGCGGCGCGACGACAACACCTGTGGTGCCGATCTGACGCTCGTGCGGCGCCCAGCCGCGGTCCGTCACGACGCGCGTGGCGCCCACGCTCGCGCCCAATGCTGTACCCAACGCGGCCAGCTGGACCATCCGACCCTGACCGTCGAGGCCCGCGCCACCCGCGACGATCCTGCTCGCCTCCGACAGATCAATCGTCGCGGCATCTGCAGGCAACAGCGCTTCCATCGTCGCGTCGTCGCGACGCTCGGCCTCCACGACGTACACGAGCGTCGTGGTCCGCCCAGCGATCTGGTCCACGCCGCGAACGCCCGGTTGCAGCGTCGCAACGAAGGCGCGCGGCGGCTGGAACGAGTGCAACTCGGTGCCCGAGCCGCGGACCATGTCGACCCGCGTCGACGACACCTTCATGCACATCGCGTACAGCGGCCGCTGCAGACGCGCGGCGAGTCGCGGTGCAAGGTCACGCCCATCCGGCGATGCCGGCAGGACCAAGATGTCCTCCTCAGCGAGACGCGACGCAACAGCTTCCGTCCACGCCGCGGGCTGGAAGTCGCCGACTTCGACGATCGTCACCTCGCTCGCGATGTGACGAACCTCGAGGCCAGCCGCGGCAGTTCCCGAGCCGATGAACATCGCCCGGCCTTCACATTCGGAGATGGTCTCCGCTCCGCCGGCGGGCAGCACCCCGTCACGGACAACGACCACGGCAAGCATCGGCGTCAGGCTAAACGGCGGTTCTCTGCGGTGAGCGTCTTCTCCAGGCAGACGGCGTCGGCCGAGACCGAGAACTCGCCCCACGGCGAGCACCGGCTGAACCCGAGCTTCTCGAGCCAGACGAGCTGGCGCGGCCAGGTCTCGAGGAACATCCGCCGAACTCCATCGGCCGCCGCGGCGGCGGTGAGCTCGGCGATGATCGCGGCGCCGACCCTCATCCCATGCGCGGCGTTGGCGACGTACATCTGCCGGATCTCCGCCGTCGTTGCGTCCAATCGTCGGTACGCGCCACAGGCCGATGCGACATCGTCGACTTCTGCGATCACGAAGTGTCCGTCGCCGTCGGCGGGTGTCGGACCCGCGAGTTGGCGGAGGAGATCAGCGGCACGAGAATCGCTCGTCGCGACGTGCTCGATCACCAGAGCGGGATGGTTCTGGCCGGTCGAAAATGCGTATGGCGACGACCCGAACACGTCGATGAAGTCGAGCCGTCGCTTGGCGTCGTCGGTCGTCGGGAGGACGCCCTCGGGTACCCACCACAGAGCGGTACGGCTCGAGCCGTCGACGAACCATTCGGCGCGTCGCCGGAAGAAATCACGGTGGATGCCGCGGTACGCGAACGCCTTGAGCGCGTCGAGCGATTCCCACACCGTGAGGTTGACGATCATCGACGGATCGTCGAACACGCGGATGTCCGTGGCGTCCCCGCTGTCGGATTGCAAGCGCCAGACGTAGCCCGGCGACCGCTCACCCGCGCGGTTCACTGCTGGCAGCGCATCGACGAAGTCCTTCGTCAGCGGGTCGTCGATCGCATGCCGCAACGTCGCCACGTTGAGCTGGACGAGGTGTCGCTTCATTGGTGGTCTGCAGCGGCGAACTGCGTTGCGCGTCGCCGGCGCTTCTTCAACTGATGGCGCGTGACTTCGATGACGATGTTCGTCGCGATTGCGAGACCGAACGCCAACACGAACGCTTTCGTGTGGTTGTTCTCGAACGCCTCGCCACCGACGCGCCCGAGCATCGCGGCGTACGTCGCCCAGACGATCGTCGCCAGCGCGACCCATCTGACGAACCACCACCGGCTCTGACGTGTGATGCCACACGACAACGTGAGGGCGGTTCGCCCACCCGGAATGAACCGCGCCGTGATCAGCAGCAGACCGCCGCGCTGCATGATGTGGGTCTGTGCCCACGCGAGCTTGACCGCGAACTTCGGCTTGCGCTCGGCGCGACGCTCGAACCAGGCGCTGGCGCGCATGCCGATCTGGTACGCCCCGTTGTCGCCGAGGAACGCGCCGATCGCGCCGGCTGCGATCACGGCGTAGATGTTCTGCGTTCCCTGGCTGGCCGCGACGCCGCCGATGATGACGCATGTCTCGCTCGGGACGACGGGGATCACGGAGTCGAGGAACGCGATGACGAGTATCACCAGCAGGAACCATTGGTGGCCCGATGTGCGATCGAGCCAATCGGTGAGGTCGGTGATGATCCCGGCAACCATGGTCTGCGCAGACTAACGGGCGGTCAGCCTCGTCCGGATCGCTCGGGCACGCCGCGCCGCTTCCTCCGGCTCGGACGCCGTCACCGTGATGTGGCCCATCTTTCGGCCCGGCCTCGGGGTCGCTTTGCCGTAGAGGTGCAAGGACGCGGTCGGATTGGCGAACACGACGGACCAGTCCGGCTCGCCGTCGACCCACAGGTCGCCGAGGAGGTTGACCATCGCCGCTGCCGGCGCCGTGAGCGAGGGGTCGCCGAGGC
>DASWRR010000311.1:0-1994 GCA_036403055.1 Ilumatobacteraceae bacterium
CAGACTCGCGGTTGCGGTACCCCTTGACCGGTCGGTCCGAACGGTGTACGCCACTTCGCCGGACAAGTAGTAGTCGATCTTGTTGTTACCGACGTTGTCGATCACGATCCCGAGGCCGTCACCGCCGTTCAGCTGTGGCAACTCGCCCGAGATCCGCATGCGCTCGAACAAGGCCTCCTCGTCGGCATGCGACGACCAGCCGAGGAGCCGCCCTTGTGTGGCGAACGGGCTGAGCAACCCGATGAGATCGGGCGGCGCCGGCAAGGTCGTTGTCAGCAACCGCGTGATGGTCGTGCCCGCAACCTCTTCGAGAAGGTCTGTTTGCTCCGGGCGATCTTGCACCAGCGCGTATTGATCGCTCAACAAGAACTTCGTGACGTTGTCCGTCGTGACCGTTTGCGGGAGCGACGTCAGGTCGATCGGCCCCGTCAACTTCATCAGCGCGGCAACGGTGTAGACGTCCATCGCGAACACGCCGTCCACGGGATGGCCGCTGTACGCGGGATAGCCGTCGGCGATCGCCTTGGCGACATCCGGAAAGTTCGGCGAGGTCGTGATCCGTTGCCAGTGCTCCGTGTCGCCGTCGACGGCCAGGTCAGCCGTGCGGCCGAAACCCGTCACCGAGAGATGGCCGCCGTCGATCGTCACCTCGGCCCAGTTCCCCATCGAACCACCGAGGCCGCGACCCTCCGAAGGTGTCGTGAACGCGATGAAGTACACACGCTTCCCGCTCGCGCCGAGCAGGTCGGGCGCGCGCGTCACCGCGACAGTGGCGCGGTCGCCCTCGACCTGTTGCTTCTCGATCTGTGTCGTCAACGTGCCGAGGCGATCGCGAATCGGATTGACGAGCCACGGGCTTTCGACCGAGTGCACGGTCGAGTGCAACTTTGCGAGCGCCGCGTTCAATCGCGCCAGCGGATCCTTGAGTGCGGTGACCGCAGAGATGTCGATCGCTCCGTTGACGATGTGCAGTCGATCGAAGTCGATCTCGTCGAGAACTTGTGAGATCGTCGTCGACACGGATGCGGCCGACGCCGCGAGGTCAGCAGCAGCGCGCCGATGCTGCGCGACGACAGGGATGAGACGCGCTGGTTGCGCCCACGGGGCGTCCAGATCGTCAGTGGCGTGACGGAGCAGTCCGGCGGCAACGTCGAACCCTCGGCGTGCGGCGCCGAAATCGCCCGCCTTCAAGGACTCGAGCGCGCCCTTGGCCTCGTCGGTTCCCTTCGTCAAGTTCGGGCGGGCGGCGGCGGCCGCGACACCAAAGCCGACCAGTGCAAGGATTCCGGCAGCGACGATCCCTCCGAACACCGACCACATCTGCACGCGTCGCTGACCCGAACGGCGCTGGATCGCCAGCGCGGTGAGCGCGAGCACTGGCGCGATGCCGATGGCCGAGCTCACACCGAAGTACCACTGGTTGCCGAGCCTGGCGAGCACCTGAACTCCGATTGCGACGATCACCGCGACGATGATCGGTCGACGCGTCTCCTGCCATCGTCGCAGCCACGGCGCTGTGGCGATCACGAAGACAGCGACACCGACGACGGTGATCAACAACAAGTCGTCGATCACCGTCGACCCGGTCGGAGAAGCACCGCCCAGCACAACGCCGAGCCCCGCGACGGCGCCGAGGCCGGCGACCGACGCGTTGGTGATGCGGACATCCCGCCTGTGTCCTTCAGTCTCGATCCGCCGAGGTTACTGGCGTCCACCGCTCGCGGCCGTCGCAGTCACTGCCCGACGCGCGCTGGTAACTTGGCTTGCCTGATGCGCAGGTCCTGGCCGTTCGCTTTTGCTGTCGTCATCGTCGGCGGTCTGGCCGGGATGGCGATTGCCGGGCGGCCGCACGCGGCCGACACATTCGTGCTCGATCGCAACATCACGGTTCCGCTGACGCCGGTGTCGACGACCGTATCGACGACTGTGGCGAGCGACCCGTCCGTCGACGCAACGACGACGTCCGCGCCACCGCCGTCTTCCACGTCGTCGAC
>DASWRR010000312.1:0-2895 GCA_036403055.1 Ilumatobacteraceae bacterium
CGGCTTGGAGGACACGTCGCCCCCCTTCTGGCTGTACCAACAGTTGGACTCACTCGTGCTGACACTGCCGTCGGCAATTTCCGAGGCAGCTTAGGCAGTCCTTCGTCGACGCTCTAATGTGACCACGGAACATTCACGAAGGTGGTCTCCACATGGGTAGTCAGCTTGCCGACGCCGACGGGTTACGGATACTCGTCGTCGGGGCGTCGTCGGGAATCGGCCACGCGGTCGCCGTCAGCGCCGCCGAACGCGGCGCCAAGGTGGCGGTCGCCGCGAGGCGCATGGAGCTGCTGACGAAGCTCGCCGACGACGTGGGTGGCTCCGCGCACGAACTCGACGTTGAGGACACCTCCGCGATCAAGCGTGTCGTCGACGACGCCGCCTCGGCTCTCGGCGGGCTCGACGCCGTGGTCTTCACCAGCACGGTGGTCCCATTTGCCCACATCGAGGACACCGACCTCGTCACGTGGATCCACGCGTTCAGCGTCAACGCGGTGGGAGCGAACAACGTCCTGCGCGCCGCTCTGCCGCACCTGTCCGAGAACGGTGTCGTGTTGATCGCCTCGAGCAACGACGTCGGCCGTCCGCGCGCAGGGATCGCCGCATACGGGGCCAGCAAGGCCGCACTCGACGAGATCCTGCATTCCTGGCGCAGCGAGCACCCGGAGCTGTCGCTGATCCGCGTCGGCATGGGCCCGACGCAGGACACCGAGATCCTGCGGGGTGCCGATCGCGACCTGTTGGCGCAACTGTTCAAGTCCTGGGTCGCGCACGGCCAGCTGCCCGCCCAGATGTCCGCGCTGCGCGACGTCGCCAACACGCTGGTGTCGCTTGTCACGATGGCGCGCGCCAATCCCTCCGTCGTCCCCGAGGTCGTTCAGCTCGCACCCCGGATCAAGTAACGAAGTCCGCACCGCCGATGATCGACGAACGACGCGACGGCGCTACGGCGTGGCTCACGTTCACCCGGCCCGAGAACCTCAACGCGTTCACGATCGCGGGTTACACCGAGCTGCGAATAGCTCTGCAGCGCTTGGCATCCGACGACGCCGTCCGCGCAGTGGTGCTCACGGGCAATGGGCGGGCGTTCTCGGTCGGCGCGGATAGATCCCTTCTCACGGGGTCGCTGCCGGAAGCCGAACGTCTGTCGGCGGGCGCCGAGTTCAAACTGCTGCTCGACGTTCTGGCCACCTTCGAGAAGCCGTTGTTCGCAGCGGTCAACGGCCTTTCGGTGGGATTCGGCGCAACGCTGCTGTTGTTCTGCGACGTCATCCTCTTCGCGGAGACGGCGCGACTCCGAATGCCCTTCACCGCACTGGGACTCGTGCCAGAGGCGGGAAGCTCGGCGCTGTTTCCCGCCCGGGTGCGGTGGGCGGACTCCATGTGGGCAATGCTGTCCAGCGAATGGATTGACGCGAGTGCCGCGCACCAGATGGGTCTCGCGTGGAAGGTAGTTCCCGACGCCGACCTGACTGCGCAAACCGCTGCAGCGGCGAACGTGCTCACCGCACTCGATCCGACTTCCGTCAGCGCCACCAAACGCCTGATGACCGAGGGGCGCCAACGTGATGCGCGGCTGGCGTACGACAGGGAGCTCGAGGCGATGCACACGCTGCTCGAGGCGAAGGCCGACTGACCCTCGAGCGCACGCTTGTTGCCGGGGTCTCTCGAGATTTGCGTACACGAACCGTGCGTTCGGTGGATTGTCCGAGCGATGGGTACTCCTCGCTAGTCGAAGGAGAAACAGTGGCAAGGTCGGGCAGCATCAGCATGTCAGTCAGATCTGTCGGAAGCGCCGAGACGTGAGTACTAGCGAACGACGCGACGGCGTCGACCTCACCAACCTCGACGAACCGCTGAGCCCGGATGCCGGAGCAACGAAACGCGACCTCGTCGACTACCTCGACGCGGTGTCCGACCTGATGCTCCCTGGACTGACCGATCGACCCCTCACCGTGTTGCGAGTCTTACGCGGGCGAGCGCCGTTCATGCAGAAGAACGTGTCCAAGTACACGCCGGAATGGGTACGCACCACGCCGATTTGGGCAGAGGCCTCCAAGCGCGAGATCCATTACGCCCTTTGCAACGACAGGCGGACCCTGCTTTGGTTTGCCAACCAGCGCGCGATCGAATATCACCCAACGCTCGGCCTCGCCGAAAACATCTATCGTCCAACGCATTTGATACTCGATCTCGATCCACCCGGCGACGACGACTTTACTGCGGTGGTCGCCGTCGCTCACCTGGTTCGCCAGGCCCTCGTCGACAGTGGGCTGTCGGGCGCAGTGAAGACCAGCGGCGCCAAGGGTGTGCACGTCTTCGTGCCGATCGACGAGAGCTCGACACACGACGACGTGGCGGCGGCAACCCGCGCGCTTGCAGTCAGAGCCGAGGCATTGAATCCAGACCTGGCGACGACGGCCTTCGTCGTCGAGGACCGCCACGGCAAGGTCGTCGTGGACTCCACGAGCGCCGGCGGTGCGACAGTCGCCGCGGCGTACAGCCCGCGACTCCGGCCAGGTACGCCGGTGTCGTTCCCACTCGACTGGTCGGATCTTGATCGCGTCACTCCCGGCGACTTCACCGTCCACTCCGCGATCGACGCTCTCAACGCCCATGCCTCGTGGACGGACTCGATGCCTGCCCCGCAATCCTTGCCCGACGATCTGATCCAACAAGGCCGTTCGATTCCGGTCGCCCGAGTGGCTGCCATGCACGAAGGCAAGCGCCGCGCCCGCGCACGTCGGGACAACGACGCCTGAAGGGGTACTTCCGGGCCGATCGCAACCACTTACGGTAGGGCTCGGGCAGTCGAAGTACCCGTGCGCTTGAGCTCGTCCGAGTCACGGTTTCGCCGGTCGCGCGTTGCACTGATTGGCGCCAGCTTCAAGCAGC
>DASWRR010000313.1:0-1843 GCA_036403055.1 Ilumatobacteraceae bacterium
GCGGCGCTCGCAGTCATCGGTGTGGCGATCCTCGGTGTCACGTTCGCTCGATACGAGCTGCGCGACCAGGTCGACCAGAGCTTGCGCCGCCAGGCGCGCAACGTGAATGCCGCCGAGGTCGTCGCTCAGCAGGCCGCCGACGGCAACGGGCGCGGTGGCCGGAACGATCATGGCGACGGCGGCCCGAAGGCCGACGGGGGAACCACCGGATTTCAGGTCATCGACACGACTGGCGCGGTCATTGTCGGCAACGATGGGGGGACCCTCCTCCCGATCGACGCGGCTGACACCGCCGCAGCGATTTCGGGCAGTGGCACGCGGCTGCGCGACGCCGTGATCGAAGGCGTCAGCTACCGAATCGCGACTGTCGGCCAGTCCGGGGGCTACGCGGTACAAGTCGGCCGGCCGATCGACGACGTCGACCGTACGCTCAACGGCCTGACCATCGGGTTCGGCGTCCTTGCTCTGGCAGGCATCGCCGTCGCGGCGGTGCTCGGACGCCTCGTCGCGCGCCGCGCTCTCGGTCCGGTGTCACGGCTCGGCGCCGCCGCACGCACCGTTGCCGAGACACAGGACCCCACGCTGCCCGTTCCAGAATCGGGGGGAGCCGAACTGGAGCAACTCGGTCAGAGCATCAACTCGATGCTGCGATCGTTGACCGAGCTGCGCGAACACGAACGGCGACTCATCGACGACGCCGCCCACGAACTGCGGACCCCGCTCACCAGCTTGCGCACCAACATCGAACTGTTGTCGACCGGTCGCGCGTTGTCGGCAGAGGACAGCGACGAGCTGATGTTGGATCTTCGTGAGCAGATGGAGGAGTTCTCCGATCTCGTCGGCGACCTCGACGCCTTGGCGCGGCGCGACGAGGCCGCACCGAGCGATGAGCAGCGCACGGTGCACCTCGGCAACGTCGTCAACAACGTCGCGAGACGAGCCCAGCGCCGTGCCGGCGCCGTCACGATCAACGTCCACGAAGACAACGCCGGCTGCGTGATCGGCGACCCGGCGATGATCGAGCGAGCGGTCATGAACGTCCTCGACAACGCCGTCAAATGGTCACCACCCGCAGGAACGGTCGACGTCGACATCTCCGGCACGACGATCACCGTCGCCGACCGCGGGCCGGGCATCAGCCCAGACGACGTGTCACACGTGTTCGACCGCTTCTGGCGGGCACCTGCGTCGCGGTCGATGCCGGGGTCGGGCCTCGGGCTGTCGATCGTGCGCCAAGTTGTCGACGACCACCACGGCCACGTGGCGATCGAACACAACCCGGGCGGTGGCACACAGGTACGAATCACGCTGCCGGCAGCCGCCACTTCACCCGAATAACCGACGGTTCTCGCGTCCGACGCAGGGCCGCGACGATGTTCAGGATCTTCTCAGAACCCGTCGCGGTTGGCTTCATGTCGGTGTCGTTCACTGAGTTCAGCAACGCACACCCCGTGCGCTCTCAAAGAACAGGAACCCCCAAATGAACCCCAGCAAGCGCAAAATGTACGCAATGCTCGCCAGTGTCGGGATCAGCCTCGGGGCTGCCGGCATCGCCAGTGCAGCATCCTCGACCGGCTCGCCCGTCGCGGCAGTCGCTGCCACGGCAGCCACGACACCCGCCGATCCGACCACGGCGGCAAGCAGCGACTCGAGCACCAGCTCGGCCGACAACGCGGCTCCGTCGTACACGTCATCGGTGACGATCCCGGTTGCAGCTGACGGATCGAAGCCGACCGATGCTCAGCTCCAGGCGGTCGCAACCGTGACGTCCGATCAAGCGATCGCCGCCGCCATCGCCAACACGCCCGGAACGGCAGGCACCGCTGAACTGAAGAGCGTCGCC
>DASWRR010000314.1:0-1715 GCA_036403055.1 Ilumatobacteraceae bacterium
GAGCTTCGTCGACATCCTGCTGATCTCGCAGCTGCCGTGGGAGATGAAGTGGCTCTCGAAAGAGGACTTCTTCAAGTACCCCCTCGTCGGTTGGCTGATGCGCATGGCGGGTGACATCAAGTTGATCCGCGGCAAGCGCGACTCCATCGTCGCGGCAATGGACTCGTGCAAGGACCGCCTCGCCAAGCATGTCAGCGTGATGATCTTTCCCGAGGGCACCCGCAGCACCGATGGTGAACTGCGCAAGTTCAAGGACGGAGCCTTTCGGCTGGCGATCGAGACCGGCACACCGATCCTCCCGTTGGTCCTCGACGGAACGCACCCAGCGCTGCAGAAGGGCGACTGGCGGTTCGGAGTGACCGACGCAGAGGTCCGGGTGCTCGAGCCGATCGAGACGGCCGGCATGACAATCGCCGATGTCTCGAAGTTGCGCGATCGCGTGCGAACGGTGATCGCCGATGAACTGGCGTTGATGAAGGCAAGCTGATGCCGCTGCTGTTCGCGAGCGACGACGACAGAGATCTCGTTCGAGCCGAACGTGATGTCGGCGCGGCGTTCCACGACCTCGATCTCGACCTGCGATCGCTCGCCGCCGTCTCGAACATCTTCCGCGCCGCTACCGCGGTACGCAACCACATGGAGAACGGCGTGCTCGCCCAGCACGAGTTGTCGTGGAGCGCGTTCACGACGTTGTTCGTGCTGCGGGTGTGGGGCGACATGGATGCGCGGTCGCTGGCTGCAGAGGCAGGCGTCACCGCGGCCACGTTGACCGGTGTGATGAAGACGCTCGAGGGCCGCGGGTTGTTGCGTCGCAAGGGCGATCGAATCGACGGCCGCCGCATCCTCGTGTCACTGACGCCGCGCGGCCGAACGGTGGTCGGCGACGTGATGCCGGCGTTCAACCGGCATGAGTCACTCGTGACGCAAGCTCTGACCGAAGCAGAGCGCGACGATCTGGCCCGCTCACTCAGGACGATCCTGCGAACGATCGAGGCCATCGACCTCTAGCCGTGTCTCGTTCACGGCGACGCCGACCGAGTGTTTGCCGCGCCCGGGTGGGCGTGAAACACTCGTTCAGACGTTGTCGGCGAAGCGGTGGGCCTCGGCGACGAGCCAGGCGAACGCCGGGTCCGGCTGCTCGGCGAGCATCTCCGGATGCCATTGCACCGCGAGGACCTCGGGGCGTCCGTCGACCTCGAAGCCTTCGATGACACCGTCTTCGGCGACACCCGTCACCGTCACGCCGTCGCCCGGCCGACCGACAGCCTGATGATGGAGGCTGTTCGTCGAGATGTCCGCGCCGTACAACGACTCGAGAGTGCTGCCGGCACTGACCTTCACGACGTGGCATCGATCGCGGCGCGACGCGTCCCACAGCGCGTGCGTGTCCGCCTCGTCGAGATGCTGCACCAACGTTCCGCCGAGCGCGATGTTGAGCAACTGTGCACCGCGGCAGACGCACAACATCGGCAGCCGTCGGTCGAGCGCGGCGCGGATCAGTCCGAGCTCCCATTCGTCGCGGCCAGGTTCGACCTCGCCGAGATCGGGATGCGGGTCCTCGCCGTACAACGCAGGATCCGGGTCGGCGCCACCGGTCATCACGAGCCCGTCGAGGCGTTCGATCATCTCGACGGGATCGGCATCGCGCGTCAGTTGCACCGGCAGGCCACCGACAGCGGCGATGCCCTTCGGGTACTCGCTGAGATGGAGATCGA
>DASWRR010000315.1:0-1677 GCA_036403055.1 Ilumatobacteraceae bacterium
ACCCGACCGTCGTCAGGCCGCTGCATGCACGCGATCAGGCCGAGCAAGGTCGACTTGCCGGAACCCGACGGGCCGGCGACGACAGTCATCTGACCGATCGGAACTTCGAGGTCGACGTGATCGAGCGCGGTGACGACGTCGCCTTCGACCGGGAACCGGCGAACGACGTCGCGGACCTCCGCGGCGAATCGGTCACTGCCCAGCTGCACGACGAGGCGCTCACGCGGTTCCACGCATCACCTCCATTGCACGCGTCCGTTTGATCATCACGAACCCGACTGCGACGAGTGCTGCAAGCGAGCCGATCACCCCGACGAACACCGGGAGCGCAGCGTCCGGGTGTGCGATCACACGCGCCGGAGGCGCGAGCTGGCGAAGCGAGTCGAGTCGGGCGACGGAGAAGCGTGTCACGAACCAGCCGATCAGCACGCCGAGCGCGGCGCCGGCAGCGAGCGCCGGACCGAGCTCGGTCACGAGGCCGATTGCTTCGCCGCGCGACGTCAAGCCCATGCGCGTCGTCAGGACGTGCGCGGCTTGTCGCGTCTGGCGCCGGGCATCGAGAACCAACAGCTGTGCGAGGAGCACGACGACACCGATCAGCACACCGAGCACCGACAGCGTGGCGTACGCCCAGCGGACCGTGAGGAAGCTCGTCACGTTGAAGACCTGTGATGGATCGCGAGGGTTGTTGGCGACCACCCCGACCTTCGAGAGCGCTGCGAACGCGTCGGGAGGCGGGTCTCTCAACCAGATCTCGGACCCGGTCCCGATGCCGGCCGAGGGAAGCGCGTCCTTGTCGACGACGATGAGGATCGCGCCGTTCTGGTAGCCGGGGAACCACTTGGCTGTGGCGACGGGAGCGATGTCCATCGGCCGCAGTGTGAGGCTGGTGAGGTGTGCGTCGGGCAGCGCCCCGCCGACCACGATCGCGGGCGCAGGTCCGGACGCGGACGGGGTCAGCGCGGCGAGCAACTGGTCGAGCGACAGGTCAGCGGCATCGTCGCGCCAGTGAACCGCGCGAGCGAACGTCGCTCGATCCACCCCCAGCAGATCGACCGACTGCGTCCCGCTGTGGCCCTGTGTCCGTGTGACGACGGTTCCGATGGCGTCGAACGGCGGCGGAAGGGTCGTGATGTCACGTGTCGCAATCGTCAGATCGCTGCCGAGGAAGACGGCGGCCTTCTCGGACAACAGCACCGACGTGCTGTCGGTCAACAGGCGCGCGACCGTGAACGAGCCCGCCGCCAGAGCGGTGGCCAACAGCACGGCGCCCGTCACCGTCGGTTCTGCAAGAGCACGACGAAGTCCCGTCATCATCGACGGCGGCAGCCGACGGCCGGCGAGACGCCAATGGCGGAGGAGCGCGACCGTCGGCCGGGCGAGTACCGCAAGCGGCGCGATGATGGCGAGCAACGGGAAGCACTGCGCCAAGAAGTCGGCGTGGGCGACTGAGGCGCCGACTTGTTGGATGCCACCGATCCGGTCGAGCCGTCTGAAAGACAGCAACGCTGCAGCAACGGGGACCAGCTCCCACGGCAACAGACGCGACCACGACCTCCGTCGCACCCTCGCGTCGACGAACGACCGTGCCCTGATCGCGCCGACGAAGGCAATCGCGAGGAACGCAACGATCGCGCCGATGACGGTGTAGATGATCGCCGACCGCACCGCCGCCGT
>DASWRR010000316.1:0-7613 GCA_036403055.1 Ilumatobacteraceae bacterium
GGCCAGCAACCCCCCAACCCGCACGGCGCCCCCCGCCTCCCCGACTAACCCCGCCGCAACCACCGGCCGGTCGCCGCCGCCGCCCCTCTCCCCTCGTGAGTCAGATCGCGCGCATCCCGCGCCATCCGACTCACACCTCGGCTGAACCCGGCGTCGTGTGAGTCCGATGTTGCCAACGACGTCACACCGGACTCACGCGACCGCTCGCGTGCGATCGGCGATGATGACGGCGAGCGTCGCGAGCACGCCGTCCATGCCATCGAGATCGCTCCACCACACGTCGACGATCTCCCAACCGAGTCGCCGAAGTTTGCGTCTGCGTTCGGCGTCGCGGCGCTGAGCATCGGGAGTGGAGTGCCATTGCCAGCTCTGACACTCGACGCCCACCAGCAGGTCCGGAAGGGCGAGGTCGAGTTGCGCCAACAGTCGCGCGCCTTGGTGAACCGGGTATTCGTCGACCATCTGCAGGCCGGCATTGGACAGCACCCTCGAGGCGAGTCGTTGAAACCAGCTGCGCGCGACCGTGCCGTCGACGCGCTGGTCCAAAGCGCGCACGACGCGTCTGGCAGCCGGAAGGCCGGGACGGTCGTATCGGGCTGCCACTTGGCGGATCCAGGTGGGGTTGATCCCGTCGCGCATCGTTCCTTCGAGCGCGCGGATCATGTCGTCGTGCGCGCCGTCGGCGAGCTGGATCAGACAGACCGGAAGGATGACAGTCGGAATCCCGTCGACGATCAACTGGTCGGTCTCGGCGAAGACCCGGCTGAGATGAACGCGCGCTCCATCGGCCTTCGAACGTCGTTGGTTGTACCGCAACAGGACGTGGACGGCATCGGCGCGTGAGAACCCGTCGAGGCGGTGAAGCCGCGCCGCTGTCGTGTGCGAGGCGACGCCGCGGGTCGTCAACGTCGCCACCATCACTCTCTGATGCCAGGTGACCGGTGCGGACCGGCTCGTCACGACGCGGTCGTTGTCGCGACGCCACGCCCCGGCGCCGATCATCATGGTCTGATCGCGCCAGGTCAGCCCGCGCCGGACCTGCGTCGTCGCGGCGACGCCGTGCTGCGCCGACATCAGAAGGTGGACATCAGGGTCATCGTTCAACGCAACAAAGATCAGCGCCGGTCGGTCCGGAACGGAAGGCAAACACCGCGTGAGTCGGATCACGCGTCGGGCGCGACAGCGGACTCACAGCTCGGCTTGACCGGAGCCACCGTGAGTCGGATCACGCGTCGGGCGCGACACCGGACTCACAGCCGCCACCCGCCAGACAGCGGCCGGCCGACCGGAGCAGTTACGTGGTCAGTTGACGGCCCAGGTGCCGTTGCTGCGGAGGAGGGCGGCGAGGTCGCCGGGACCCTTCTTCGTCGATGACTCGGCGAGCTGGCGGCTGACGGCCATGCCGTAGTCGGGGCGCTCGACGGCGCGAAACACTCCGAACGTCGTTGCGGAGTGATCGTCGTGCGACAACCGCGCGAGAGCGAACGCAAGGCCGGGATCGTCGCGGTGGGCATCGTGGACGAGGATCGCATCCTCACCGACATCGGCGACCTCGACGACCCGAAGCTGACCGTCGGTCCCCATCACGACACCCTTGTGACCGTTCGCGCCGAACCTGATCGGCTGGCCGTGATGGAGATCGATCATCATCTCCTCGCGGACCTGGCGACTGGTGACGTCGTCGAACGCGCCGTCGTTGAACACGTTGCAGTTCTGGAAGATCTCGACGAACGACGAACCTTGGTGCGCGTGGGCCTGGCGGAAGATCTCCATCATGTGCTTACGGTCGAGATCGTGAGTTCGAGCGACGAAGCTCGCCTCGGCACCCAGCGCGACGCACAACGGGTTGAACGGCGGATCGACCGACCCGAACGGGGTGCTCTTGGTGACTTTGCCCATCTCCGAGGTCGGCGAGTACTGACCTTTCGTCAGCCCGTAGATCCGGTTGTTGAACAGCAGAATCGTGAGGTTCACGTTGCGGCGGAGCGCGTGGATCAAGTGGTTGCCACCGATCGACAGGCCATCGCCATCGCCGGTCACGACCCACACATCGAGGTCCGGCCGGGCGACCGCGAGACCGGTCGCGATCGCGGGGGCGCGACCGTGGATGCCATGCATCCCGTACGTGTTCATGTAGTACGGGAAGCGGCTGCTGCAGCCGATGCCGCTGATGAACACGGTGTTCTCGGGGGCGATCCCGAGCTCCGGCATCAGCTGCTGGACTGCGAGCAGGATGCCGTAGTCACCGCAGCCCGGGCACCAACGGACCTCTTGGTCGCTGGTCCAATCCTTCTTCGTCGTGATCGGCACGATCGTGTCGCTCATTGCAACGCTCCTTCGATGGCGTCTTCAAGTTCTCGAGCCGTGAACGGCAGTCCTTGCACCTTGTTGATCGGCTTGGCGTCGATGAGGAACTCGGCGCGCACGATGCGGCACAGCTGGCCGAGGTTGAGCTCGGGAACGACGACCTTGGGATACCGCTTCAAGATGTCGCCGAGATTCGGTGGCAGTGGGTTGAGGTGGGTCAGGTGCACCCACGCGACCTTCAACCCGCGTCGCCGCGTCCGCTGCACCGCGGCGTCGATCGCCGCCCATGTGGAGCCCCAACCGAGCACGCAGATGTCGGCGTCGTCGACATCGCCGACGGCCTTCGCCGGCGGGATGTCGTTGGCGATCCCGGCAATCTTCGCGGCGCGGAGGTGAACCATTCGCTGATGGTTCTCCGGCGTGTAGTTGATGTCGCCACGGCCGTCTTCCTTCTCGAGCCCGCCGACGCGATGCATCATGCGCGGTGTGCCCGGAATCGCCCACGGCCGAGCGAGCGTCTCCGGATCGCGAAGGTACGGCCAGAACTCGGTCGTGCCGTCCTCGTTCGTGTGGTTCATCTCGGTGGCGAACGGAACGGAGATGTCGGGCAACGTCGAAACGTCCGGCAGGCACCACGGCTCACTGCCGTTGGCGATGTAGCCGTCGCTGAGCAGGATGACGGGAGTGCGGTACTTCAGCGCGATGCGCGCCGCCTCGATCGCGGCGTCGAAGCAGTTCGCCGGGCTGTAGGCGGCGACGACCGGCAGTGGCGCCTCGCCATGACGACCGTAGAGGGCGATGTTGAGGTCGGCAGCTTCCGTCTTCGTCGGCAGACCGGTCGAAGGGCCACCGCGTTGCACGTCGATCAGCAGGAACGGCAGCTCGAGCGAGACAGCGAGGCTCGTCGTCTCGCTCTTCAACGCGACGCCAGGGCCACTGGTGGCCGTCACGCCGAGGTGACCGGCGAACGCAGCGCCGAGCGCCATGCCGGCCGCGGCGATCTCGTCTTCGGCTTGCACGGTCCGAACGCCGAAGTGCTTGTGCTTGGACAGCTCGTGGAGGATGTCGCTGGCCGGCGTGATCGGGTAGCTGCCGAGGAAGACGGGGAGCTTGGCCAGTTGGCCCGCAGCTACCAGTCCCCACGCCAGCGCGACGTTGCCGCTGATGTTGGTGTACTCACCACTCGGCAACTTTGCCGGCTTGACTTCGAAGCGGTGCTCGAACTGCTCGGTCGTCTCGCCGAAGTTGAAACCGGCGGTGAACGCGGTGACGTTGCTGAGACGGACGAGCTCGTCCTTGAACTTGGTGTTGATCCATTCGATCGTCGGCTCGGTCGGGCGCGAATACAGCCACGACACCAAGCCGAGTGCGAAGAAGTTCTTGGAGCGCTCGGCATCTCGAGGCTTGACGCCCAACGTCTCGGTGGCCTTCTGCGTCAAGGAGGTCATCGGCACTTCCACGACTCGGTATCCGAGCAACGAATCGTCGGTCAGCGGGTTGGTCGCGTAGCCGGCCTTCGCCAGATCGCGCTCGGCGAACGCATCGCTGTTGACGATCAGCAGACCGTGCGGTTCGAGCCGTCCGAGGTCGGCCTTCAGCGCGGCAGGATTCATCGCGATCAGCACGCTCGGCTCGTCGCCGGGTGTCGTGATGTCGTGGTCGCTGATCTGAACCTGGAAGCTCGAGACACCGTTGACGGTGCCGGCTGGCGCACGGATCTCTGCCGGATACTCCGGCAACGTCGAAAGGTCGTTACCGAACGTGGCGCTGACCGACGTGAACCGGTCGCCCGTCAGCTGCATGCCGTCGCCGGAGTCACCGGCGAACCGCACGACGACTCGTGTGATGGTTTCGGCTTCTCGTCCGGCTGGACGCTCTTGGGTGTCCGTCACGGCCACCTCCTCCCGCAGGGGGTGGCCTCGTTGCCATCCCGCTCCTTCTGACGTTATATCGCCCTGCGGGTAACAAGGGCGACACCGAGCAACGAAATCGCGAGCCCGACGAGCGCGAGGGCTCCGAGGCGCTCACCGAAGAGGATCGCGCCCTCGACCGCACTCAACGCCGGCGTCAGGAAGAACAGGCTCGTCACCTGCGAGGCCGCCCTGCGTTGCAGGAGCCAGAGCATCAGCAGGACGGCGGAGATCGACAGCACGACGACGGCCCACAGCATCGCGAACATGGACCGACCGGTGATGCGGAAGTCGACGTGCTCCCAGACGACCGACAGCACGATCAGCACGACGGCGGCAGACGCGTATTGGACCACAGTGCCCCACAGCAGCGGCATGGTCGAGCACTTCTTCCGCTGCAGGAGCGTGCCGCCGGTCATCCCGAGAACGCTGACCGCGGACGCACCCATCGTCATCGCAGTGGTGCCACTCGAATGGGTGACGAGCCGGTCGACGACGACCGCTGTGACGCCGGCGAAACCGAGCGCGACACCGATCCACTGCAGGCGAACCAGCCGCTCGCCCAGCACTCGCCGCGACGCCAACGCAGTGAGCACTGGATGCAGGCCGGCGATCAGCGCGCTGACACCGGCGGGCAGGCCGCGATCGATTGCGACGAACACTCCCCCGAGGTACATCACGTGCATCCCGATTCCGGCGATCACGACCCAGGGGACGAGGCGGCGCTCGACACGCGGTGCCGACCGCGCGGCGGCGAAGACGGCGAGCGCGGTTCCCGCGATCACCATCCGAACTGCGAGGAACGTCAGTGGGCCCGTGTCGTCGGTGGCGTAGCGCGCCGCGACGAACCCGGTGCTCCACAGGACGACGAAGATCCACGGTGTCCAGGACACGACGCGAGAAGGGCGGGCCGCCAAGGCGACCCGCCCTTCAACGCCAGAGCTCGAGACGTCGGTCAGGCGCCACCCTCAGTCAGGGTGACGGTCTCGGGTTTGAACGACGTTCCGTTGATGTCGACACCGAGCGTGCCGAGCAACGTCTGCGCGTTCTTGACGATGTCGTTGGTGTACGCATCAGCATCCGGAGCCTTCGTCAGCACCGTGCCACCCTCGAGGTTCTTCGTCTGCTGCGAGAGCGTGGCGGTGCGATCCCACGCCGCCTTGTCGATGGTCCCGACGCCACCCGATGCCGGCCAGATGAGCTTGTTGATCTCGTTCATCTGCCACTTCTGATGAGTCAGGCCGAGGATCGAGTTCTTGCTCGTGACCAGCTGCGCGCACGCGTCCGAGTTGTCGCGGCAGTACGCCCAACCCTGCAACGACGCGGCGACGAACTTGACCGCCATGTCGTTGTAGGCCGGATCCGACAAGCGCGTGCCGTCTGCCCAGATCGCATCCTGCAGCATGCCAACACCTTCGCTCTCGTACGAGATCGCGTTGAAGTCGTCAGGCGAGTACAGCTTTCCCGTCGCCGGGTTGACCGCCTCGAGCACCTGCGCGTACTCGTTGTAGGTCATCGCCTCGGCCGCGTCGATGTCGCCCTCGAGCAACCCGACCATGTCGAACTGCTGGGCCACGTTCGTGACGGACGCAGGATCGATCCCCGCCTTCGTCATCGCGGCGAACACCTCGAACTCGTTGCCGAATCCCCAGTTGCCGACCTTCTTGCCCGCGAAGTCCTTCGGACTGGTGATGTTCTTGTCCTTGAAGCTGACCTGCAGCGTGCCCGAACGCTGGAAGACCTGCGCGATGTCGACGATGTTGGCACCGGCTTCACGACTGGCGAGCGCCTTCGGCACCCACGCGATTGCGAAGTCGGCGTCACCGTTCGCGAGCACCGTTTGCGGCACGATGTCGACGGCTCCTTCGAGGATCGTGACGTCGAGGCACTGCGCCTTGTAGAAGCCCTGATCCTGCGCGGCGAAGTACCCGCCGAACTGCGCTTGGGTCACCCATTGCAGTTGCAACTTGACGGGTGTCATCGTGGTGCAGGCGCCAGCTCCGCCCGCGGCGGCCTGCGTCGCGGTTGGTGCCTGCGTTGCGGCCGGCGCGGCGTCGGTCGCGACGGGTGCCGATGTTGCGGCGGGCGCTGCGTTGGTGGCGGCAGCACCAGGCGTCGTCGCCGACGAGCTGTTGCTGTCGGATCCGCATGCTGCGGCGATGAATGACAGCGCAACAGCGGCCGAGAACGCGCCCTTGATTCGTTGTTTCCTCATTGCTCTTCTCCTCCCCCTTCGGGCAGGTGCCCGACAAGGTCTCGCGCGGCGCGTTCGATCACGCACCGTCTTGGTTTCGTTGTGCCGGGCGACCGGGCGTGACGACGGTCTCCACGGCGATTGAGATCAGATAGAAGGTCAGCCCCAACAAGCACGCCCCGAGGACGTATGCCCATCCGACAGCGTTCTTCGAGTTGGCGATGTTGCTGGCGATCCGACTACCCAATCCATTCTGCGCCCCACCAAAGTACTCCGACACGTACGCGTAGATGACGGAAAGCGGGGCGGCGATCTTCAGTGCGGTGAAGAGATACGGCACGGCATTCGGGATGCGCACCTTGCGGAGCACCTCCCAGTTGCTGGCCGCGTACGAGCGCATCAGCTCGGCGTGCGTCGGGTCGACTTGTCGAAGACCCTTGGCAACGTTGACGAGCACGACGAAGAACACGACGAGCGTCACCATCAGTCGCCGCGGTACGTCGCTGGTCGTCGAGAACATGTTGTTGAACACCGAGACGAGCACGAATGCGGGGATCGCATTGACCGCGATGGACATCGGCGTCACCAGTTCGTCGAGCACCTTGAAGCGGCTCAACAGGAACGCCATCAGCACACCGACGATCGTTCCCAACACGAGACCGAACGCGGCGTTCGTGCCGGACACGCGCATCGCTTCCCAGATGTTTCCCCAGTTGTCGACGAAGCGAGCGCCGATGTCGCTCGGACGAACGAGGAAGTACGGCTTCAGGTCGAAGGCACGAACAACGCCTTCCCACACGGCGAGCAACACGACACCGAACAGCAACGGCGGCCCGACCCCGGCTGCAATGGCGAACACGCGCCGCGTCACCGGTCCTCGATCCCTCGTGCGGTGGGCTCGAACTCGGCACCGCGCAACGCCTCGCGCACCTCTGTGATCTTGGCGAAGAACGACGCGTCTTCGCGGGTGTCTTCGGTTCGGTTCGTGCCGAGCGGAACGTCGACGAGTTGGGTGATGCGCCCGGGGCGTGGTGACATCACGACGACCTGGGTCGACAAGTACACGGCTTCAGGAATCGAGTGCGTCACGAAGATGACGGTCGTGCCGGTGCTCGCACAGATCCGCAACAGCTCCGCCTGCATGTGCTCTCGCGTCATCTCGTCGAGCGCCCCGAACGGCTCGTCCATCAGCAACAGGGGTG
>DASWRR010000317.1:0-13313 GCA_036403055.1 Ilumatobacteraceae bacterium
GGCGAGCGCGTTGACGAGGCCGTTGTTGTTGATCCATGGTCTCGCGGACGACAACGTCGTCGCCGCGCACACGTTGCGTCTGTCGTCGGCGCTCCTTGCGTCCGGCAGACCGCACGAAGTCCTGCCGCTCGTCGGCGTCACTCACATGACGCCGCAGGAGGTGGTCGCCGAGAACATGCTGCTGCATCAGCTCGACTTCCTCCGTCGCTTCATCGCTCCCGGTCCGACCGGTTAGGTTGCGCCTTCGATGAACCAGCGATTGCGCGATCTCTACAGCCATGTGTCGGTGAACGCGAACGCGGATCGCGAACACGAGGCAGTGATCGAGTTGCTGTTGCTCGTCATGGTGGCCGACCATCACATCGCCGAGGAAGAGCTCGAGGAGATTCGCAGCATCAGCGACGACTCGGGTTGGGAATCGGCGACGTTCTCGTTCGATCAGTACCTCGGTCAAGCGATGTCGAAGGTGCGCACGGCCGTCTCCGAGCACACCACCGACGCGCTGCTCGACGACATCGACGCGCGAATCGTCAGCACCGTGTTGCGCAGCTCGCTGTTCTCCGCGGCCCGCGATGTCGCGGGCGTCGACCACGACATCGCTCCCGAAGAAGAATCGTTGCTCGGCCAGGTCGCCGCGCGCTTCGCGTAGATCAGGCGGTCGCGCGCCGGCCGAGCGCGATCCGATCGTGCCCGCTGAGGTCCGCGACGATGGTGACGTCCTCGAAACCGGCCGCGTCCATCAAGTCGACGACCTGTGGTCCTTGCCCCGAGCCGATCTCGAGGACGAGCCAACCGTCTGATCGCAGCCACTGTGGTGCCTCCGCGACAACGCCGCGGATCGCATCGAGCCCGTCAGGCCCGGCGAACAACGCGTCGGCGGGCTCCCAATCGCGAACGATCGGCTCGAGGGCAGGATCACCTTCGCTGACGTACGGCGGATTGCACACGACGAGCGCGATCCGGCCCTGCAACTCCGGCGGCAAGGCGTCGAACCAGTTGCCCTCAGCAAGCCGGACGTTGGCCGCTGACCTGCCGATGCCGACCGCATTGGCGCGGGCGACATCAATGGCATCCGACGACTGGTCCGTCAACCACACCGTCACGCCGTCGATCGGAAGCTCAGCGGCGAGCGAGAGACCGATCGCGCCGCTGCCTGTCCCGAGGTCGACACAGATGATCGGCAATGGCATCGACCTCACCTTGCCGAGCGCTGCGTCGACGACCAACTCGGTTTCGGGGCGCGGTATCAGCACACGACGATCGACCATCAGATCGAGCCGCCGGAACCCCCATCGGCCGAGGACGTACTGCAGCGGCTCGCCGGCCGCGTATCTCGCCAACATCGAATCGAGGTGGGCGACCGCACGTTGCGTCGCCGGCCGATCGAGCGACAGCAGGAACTCCTCGCGATCAAGGCCGGTCGCGACCTCGCACAGCCACGTCGCCTGCGGCCGGCCGACGCGGGCCGCCGTCTCGTTCCACAGTTCGCGCCATCTGATCGTCGGGTTACTCATCGCCGGCAAGTTGATGGGCGCGCTCGTCGGACGCCAAGGCGTCGACGATGTCGTCGAGATCACCCGCAAGCACTTCCTGCAACCGGTAGATCGTGAACCCGATGCGATGGTCCGTCACCCGGTTCTCCTTGTAGTTGTAGGTGCGGATCTTCTCGCCGCGTCCACCGCTACCGACCTGCGAGCGTCGCTCCGCCGACTTCGCCGCGTCCTGCTCGTCCTGGGCGAGCTTCAACAGCCTGGCGCGCAGCACCTGCATCGCCCGCGCCCGGTTCTGCAGCTGGCTTCGTTCGTCCTGCATCGCGACGACGACGCCGGTCGGCAGGTGGGTGATGCGCACGGCCGAGTCGGTCGTGTTGACGCCTTGACCGCCAGGACCGCTCGCCCGATAGACGTCGATCTGCAGATCCTTCTCGTCGACCTCGACCTCGACCTCTTCGGCTTCCGGAAGCACGAGCACCGTTGCCGACGACGTGTGGATCCGGCCTTGGCTCTCCGTCGCAGGAACACGCTGCACCCGGTGCGTCCCACCTTCGAACTTCAACCGGCTCCACGCAGTCGCGCCGTTGATGAGGACCGTGACGAGATTGATGCCACCGAGGTCGCTGGCGTCGTGCGACAGGACCTCGACGGTCCATCCTTTCAGCGCGGCGAATCCTCGATACATCTCGTAGAGGTCCCCGGCGAAGAGGTTGCCCTCCTCACCACCCTCGGCGCCACGGATCTCCATGATGACGGCCTTGCCGTCGTTCGGGTCCTTCGGCAGCATCAGCAACCGCAGCTGCTCCTCGAGATCAGCGAGGTCGGCCTCGGCATCCGCGAGCTCGGCGCGCAACATCTGTCGATCGTCCTCGGACGCGTCGACGAGCAGGTCGCGCGCGGCCTGCGCATCCGCTGATCGGGCACGATGAGCACGGACACATTCGACCACCGGGCCGAGGTCCTTGTAGCGCTTCGAAACACGCCGCAACTCTGCTCGATCGCCCTGGACATCGGGGTCGCTCAGGCTCACCTCCAACGAGATGAACTCATCTTCCAAGGACGCCAGTCGTTCGAACACCGAGCGAGCAGGCTACGTCCTCAGCCGACCGGAACGAACGGGATCGGGTCGACGAGCAACGACGAGATCTCCGTTTGCACCGGCATCATGTCGCGGCTGCGGACGACGATCAGCGTTGGGTCGCCGGTCGCAAGCCGGGCATCGGTCGCGAAGGGAACGACGTCGAGATCGACGCCGCTGCTGACGACGACCGTCCGCCGACCGCCTTCGATCACGGCGCGAGCCACGCACGGCTGGATGTCTTTCAAGGAGGTGCGTTCGACGGGTGACGGCCACACCTCGACGTGCGACGCCCCGATCAGCTCGGGTTCGTCGATCAACCGCGCCCGCAGCGCTCTCTCTTGCGCCAAACGGTTCAACGGATGCGGCGCCGCGTTCGGCTGACGGTGCGGTGCGACCGTCGCCACGACCTTGGCCAAGGCCTCGACGGTCGGGACGTCGCCGTGCAGCATCTGAAACGCCTCGCGGTCATGTTGGCCGATGCCGACCTCCAGACGTGCCACGCCGGTCTGTGCATCGTTGACCACGCGGCACACCTCGAGTCCTCGAACCTCTCCGACCAAGACGCCGCTCTCGACAGTTGGCACCGCGCCACCTGCGACGATGAGCGCACGGAGGTCGTGATCCTCGGACGGCAGCTGCGCTGGTTCGGTCAGCGGCTCGGCGATTGCGGGCAGCACGGCGCGGTCGTCCACGTGCCACACCTCGATCGGCATCCGAAACGCTGCGGCGCGACGCGCCAACGTGCCAGTGCCGTGGTCGGCGAGGATCTGCAACCGATCGACACCGGCGCGCAGCGCCCAGGCGACGGCCGGACCGAGCCCGCGTTGCTGTCGCTCGTCGAGGAGCACCCATCCCTGGCCCGCCGCGACCGCGCCCGCGCCGAGCGCGAACGGGACCGGTTGAAGATCGTCGGCAGCGCCGTGGTCGCGAGCAAGCGCGAGCAACTTCATCGCCAGCAGCCGTCCGCGGCGCGTACCATCGACCATGCCGGCAACGCTAACGACCGGGTCTGTGCGTCACGGTGTGCTCGGTCGCACTCCGTTCGACGTCTGTAGAACGGTCAGTCGGTGAAGTAACCGACGACATCGGCGACCAGGTCGATCACACCACCGTCGTTGTACATCATGACGGTGCCGTCAGGACCGAGTCGGGCGAGCACCATGTTGGGGATCACCTGGCCCGCCGACACGTTGAGGTTCGAGGCCGTCGGACGCTCGGAACCACCCGGGTACACCGTGACGAACGTGTTGCCCGACGGCGCAACCGCGGTGACGTTCAGCATGACGCCACTGACACCTGTCGAGGGCACACCACCTCGACCGCGCAGCAGCACCTCGAGCGCGACGCGGCCGACTTTCGCCGCGGGAGCCCCGGTGCCGTCGCGCGTGTCGAGCACCCGTCGCGGCGTCAGTGAGACATAGCGGCCGGTCGCGTTTGCGTCGAAGCACCCGAGGACGTCGACGATGACGTCGGTCGAGCCGGCGTTGTTGAAGACACTCACCATCCCGTTGGTGCCGACCCTCGCGAGGAGCATGTTGGGGACGGTCTGGCCGGGCGACATGTTGACGCTCGAGGCATACGGCATTGGCTCACCAGAGGGCCACACCGTCAGGTAGCTGTTCGCGCTCGGACCGGTGACGGTGACGTTGAGCGCCACGGCGGACGGCGAGTCGGACACTCCCCCGCGGCCGGCCACCTGGAGGTCGAGCATCTGCCCCGGACCGAGCTTGCCAGGATGACCGCCCGTCCCGTCACGGGTGTCGAGCAGTCGGGCGGGTGCGAGTGGTGCCATCCCGACTGACGTGCCGTCGCGGAAGTAACCGACAACGTCGCCCAGCAGATGCACGGTGCCGGCGTTGTTGTAGAAGCTGACGTCGCCCGCAGCGCCGAGCCGGACGATCGCAAGGTTGGGAACCGCGAGGCCTGGCACCGGGTTGAGGTTCGACGTCGTGGGCTGGTCCTGTCCGCCGGGCCATGCCGTGATGTACGTGGGGACTGAGGCGTCGACGGCCGTCAGGTTGACTGCCACCGCGATCGCCGATGTCGGCACGCCGAACTTGCCGCGAATCGTGAAGGGCCAGGACTCCTTCGGTCCGAGCGGGCCGACGCGGCCACCGGTGCCGTTGCGCGTGTCGAACAGTCGTTGCGGGGTCATCGCCACGAACTCCGTGGCGATCGACGGCGGGTTGATCACAGGCGGTAAGCCACCAGTCGGTGGTGGATCGCCTGGTCCGATCTGGAAGAAGCCGAGGTTCTCGAACGCCCCGTTGAGGACCGTCGACGCACCGCCTCCCATCCAACCATCGATGATGGTGCCGAGAACGTTGCGGAAGTCGGTGGTCATCTCGAAGCGATCCCACTGATCGTTGATCGTGGCGAACGACGGAGTTTGGCCGTAGTGACCGCCCTTCACGTTCGGGCCCATCACGAACTGCACGTTGGCAGTGCCGTGATCCGTGCCGGACGAATCGTTCGAGTACGGGGTTCGCCCGAACTCGGACATCGTCATGACCGTCACCCGGTTGTAGTAGGCCGGGTCGAGCGTCGAGAAGAACATCTCCAGCCCGCCGTCGAGTTGGGCAAGCAGATCCGCATGGTTCAGCGGTTGGTTGTCGTGCGTGTCGAAGCTGTCGAGTCCGACGTCGAGCACTCTGAATCCGAGGTTCGCATTGACCAGTCGCGCGGCAACGGTCATCTTCTGCACGAAGTCGTCGCCCGTCGCCGCAGGGGTGTACACCGGAGCGACGTCGACCGCCAGATCGAGTTGCGTCTTCAGCACCCCGGCGAACATGTCGTGCCAGGGACCCCGCCCGGCAGAGGTCGCCGACAATGACCGGAGGCCGTTGAACAGGCGAACGTCTGCCGGGTCGGTCCCGGTGCCGAACATGTCCTGACCGTTCTGCGGCACTGCGACTGCGCGGTGCACCGCGCCAAGCAGATGCAATGGCACCGACGAACCGATCGTCGCGGCCATCAGGTCAGCCGTGGCGGCCGGTTGGCCATCGAGCCATCGCCCGACCCATCCCGTGCCCGCTGCACCGGCGCCGAACTTGCCGCTCATCCAGATCGCCATCGACGTGAAGTGCGACAGATCGGGGTTCGGGTACCCGACGCCGTGCACGATCGCGAGTTGGCCGGCGTCCCAGAGGCGCTTGGTGTAGGTCAGGTTCGGATGCAGCCCGAACGTTGCGTCGAGTCCCAGAAGCTGATCCGCGGCGATCGCGATGTTCCCGTTGCCCGGGCCGCGCACGTCGTAGTAGCGGCCGTTGGTGTACGGGACGACGGTGTTCAGCCCGTCGTTGCCTCCGTACAGGACGATGTTGATGAGGATGCCGTCGTGTGCGCCGATCGGCGTCCCGGCAAACGCCTCGTGCAGATCGAACCCGAGACGGCCGAGCCCGAAACGGCCGAGGTCCGCCCCCGACGCGAGTGACCCGAGCGCCGCGCCGCCGAGCACGCCGCCGCCGACCGCTTGAAGAAACTTGCGCCGAGTCCAACCGTCGGGACCGTTCATGTCGTCCGCCCGGCCGGGTACGAACAGCAGCCGTCGAGCGTTGGCCGTGGAGATATCGGGGGCGAGCATCGTCATCTCCTCATGCCATGTGGAACTCGGGTGCGAGCATGACCATCGTCAGCAAGTTCGTCGTGGCCCGCCAGTTCTGATACGGGGTCGCGTTGCGGTCAGCTTGATGCGCGGCGATCAGCGCAGTGCGGGTCGCGGTCGAGAGCGGAGCGATGCCGAAGAAGGCGGCGACGTGGTCCACGGCGTCGGGAACCGTGCGGCTGTACACGACGCTGTTGCTCTCGAAGGGGCGGCCGGTGTCGCGGAGCCACCATGTCATCGACCGCGCAAAATCGGCGCGGCCGGCGAGTGCGCTGGTGTTGAGCCAATACGCGTTCGGCTTCCAACCGGCAACGTTCGGCGGCTGGTAGATCTGTTGGCCGGTGGACTCTGCCCGCCACGCGATGCCGAGGTCCTCGGGCGCAATGCCGGTGTAGTAGCACAGCGCGACGATCATCTCGATCGGCGTGCGCACGAGGCCTTGCTTCGCGGTGACGCTGTAGAACTCGGGCCGGTTCAAGATGAGCCGGAGGAGGTTCATCAGGTCCATGTCCGCGGCAAAGACCGGCGCAATCGCATCGAGCACCGCTGTTGGAGGGCCTGGATGCGCGAGGAACTCCCAGACCTTCTTCGTGATGAAGCGGGCTGCGATCTGCCGTTTGGGATCGTTGCTGATCAGGATCTCGGTGATGATCTGCGGGCCGGTCCACGCCTTGGTCGTGCCGAAGAAGGTCTTCAAGCCGGTGTCGTGTCGGGCCGGATAGAACTGCGAGACGTAGTTCGGCCAATCGGCGTTGTACCCCGTCCACGCCCGCGCCGACGCCTCGACGTCGGCTTCCGTGTAGTTGCCTACGCCGAGCGTGAAGAGCTCCATCAGTTCTCGTGCGAAGTTCTGGTTCGGCGAGCCCTTCACGTTCTCGGCGTTCGAGAGGTAGACGAGCATCGCCCGGTCGACCGCCATGGCCTGTGTCAACGTGTGGAAGTTTCCCAGCGCGTTGTCGTGGTACGTCTGCAGTTGCTGCATGAGGTGAAAGCCGTGGCCGACGTCGGACCATGAGCTCACGAAATGGCCGTGCCAGAACAGCGTCATCTTCTCATGGAACGGCCGCGGCTTCGTGATCATGTTGTCGATCCAGAAGCTGCAGGCGTCGACGTACTGCTGCCAGCTGTCGGCGCCTTCGCTCAGGAAGTTCGCGGGCAGCGGTGGGCTGCCGTTGAGTGCGATGTTGATCACGTCGTCGACGACCTCTGCCAGCGTCGCCTTGGTCTTCAGGAACGCCAGCCGGTCGGGCCTGACCACGAACTCCGTTCGTCGCAGGAGGTGCGCCAGGTCGTCGTCTGAAACTGGCACGCAGCGACTCCTTTGCGATGGTTGGCCCATTCAGGTCATCGGTCGGCGGAAACACGCGCTTGAGTCAAGCAATTGGCCAGGAACGCGAAACGACCCGGCCACATGGACCGGGTCGCTTCTGAGTTGAATGGATTACTTGGTCTTGCGCTCGCCGTAGCGCTTGTTGAAGCGCTCGACGCGGCCACCGGTGTCGACCAGCTTCTGCTTGCCGGTGAAAAATGGGTGGCACTCGTTGCACAGCTCGACCTGCAGATCGCCCGCACGTGTTGACCGGGTGATGAAGGTGTTGCCACAGCTGCAACGGACCGTCGTGTCGTTGTAGGTGGGATGGGTATCGGTCTTCATGATGTTCTCCGTTGAAATCGAGACGTAAGTGTATCGGCACGCGTGCCGCGAACCCGAGGCATTACATCGCGGGTTGCTTGCCGATCTCGTTGAGGAACTCGTCGTTCGTCCGGAACGTGCGCAGCCGGTCGACGAGCAGCTCGAGGCCCGGCGCAGCGTTACCTTCGGCGGCAAGCCCACTGAGGACCCGTCGCAGCTTCCAGACCATCTGCAACTGCTTGCGGTCGAACAGCAGTTCCTCGTGGCGGGTGCTCGAGGCGTCGACGTCGATCGCGGGGTAGATCCGCCGCTCCGACAACTTGCGGTCGAGGCGTAGCTCCATGTTGCCCGTGCCCTTGAACTCCTCGAAGATCGCGTCGTCCATCCGGCTGTTCGTCTCGACGAGTGCCGTCGCGAGGATCGTCAACGAGCCGCCCTCTTCCACGTTGCGCGCTGCGCCGAAGAACTTCTTCGGCGGGTACAACGCCCCGGCATCGATGCCGCCGGACAGAATGCGTCCGCTGGCCGGAGCGGCGAGGTTGTACGCCCGGCTGAGCCGGGTGATGCCGTCGAGGATGATGACGACGTCCTCACCCTGTTCGACCAATCGCTTGGCCTTCTCGATCGCGAGCTCGGCGACGTGGGTGTGCTCCTCGCTCGGCCGGTCGAAGGTGCTCGAGATCACTTCGCCCTTCACCGTCCGCCGCATGTCGGTGACCTCTTCGGGGCGCTCGTCGATCAGCAGCACCATCAGCTTCACTTCGGGGTGGTTGTGCTCGATCGACGTCGCGATCGTCTTCATGATCGTCGTCTTGCCCGCCTTCGGCGGCGAGACGATGATGCCGCGCTGCCCCTTGCCGATCGGCGAGATCAAGTCGATGATGCGCGCTGTCATGTTGTTGGGGTCGGACGGGTTCTCGAGTCGCAGCTTCTCGTCCGGGAACAGCGCCGTGAGATCCTCGAACCGCGGCCGGGTACGGGCCTTCTCCGGGTCGCCACCGTTGACCGAATGGATCTCGAGCATCGCTGGGTTCTTCTCGTTGCGACCGGCCGGACGGCTGAGCCCAGTGACGTAGTCGCCCTTGCGCAGACCGAACTGCCGCGTCAGCTTGACGGGGATGTAGGCATCGTCGCGGCTCGCGAGGTACCCGGACACCCGCAGGAATCCGTAGCCCTCGTCGCGCAGATCGAGGTAACCGGAGACGTTGACGGGCTCGGTGTTGATCGGCGGCCCGGCGTCGTCGGTCCGGTCCGTCCGCTCGGGACGATCCGTGCGCTCGGGACGCTCGAAACGGTCTTGCTCGCCGCCTTGCGGCGCGTCCCCGCGACCCTTGTTGCGGCGGCGTCGACGACGTCGACTGTTCCGGCTCTCGCCGTCAGCATCACCATCACCGTCGTCGCCATCCGGGCCGCGAAGCTGCTGAGGTTCCGGCGCGGGAGCAGATGCCGCCGGCGACACCGCGAGCTCCGTGACAGCGACCTCGCCCGACTTGATGAGCTCGATCTCCCAATCGGCCAGCGGTTCGCCGTCGGGCCCGAGGATGACGACCTCTTCGACAGCCGCAGCGCCGTCGGGCGCGGCTGCGGGTGGCTGTGCTGCTGCCGGCGGCTGCGCTGCAGCAGTCGGTCCTTGCCCGTCGCCGTTCACGGCAACCGGCTGGGCACTTTCTCGCGGGGCCTTCGGCGGGCGACCGTTCGTCGACGGTGGTGCTGCGTCGGCCGAGCCGCCACCGGTCGTTTCCAAGATCTTGTCGATCAACGTCGCCTTCGCGGCGCGCGCCGTCGTCGTGATGCCCAACGCTTGGGCGATTGCGAGCAGCTGCTCTTTGTCCTTGGATTCGAGCATCGACTGTTCGAGAGCTTCCGCGGCCACCGGCCACCTGCTTTCTGAGAACGACGGTGGGCTCGGCGTGTCAGTGAGCACACGACCGGCGGCCACACCATCGGGATGATGTTGGCGAGATGATTCGCCGTCTCCGCACCACCGCACGGTCATTTCACCAGAGCGGTTGCAGCGAGATGTTCGGGGAAGCCCGAACCGAAAGAACTGTAGCGAACGCGTGCGCGATCCGCAACGCAACCAACGTTGGCCGGAGCGCGCGACTACGGCGAGCCTGTTCGCAAACCCGCGCATCCATAGTCGGCCAGCGCTTGACAACTCCGATGACCGATGCAATCGAGCAACTGCCTGCCACGCTCGTTCGCGGGATCGAGGTTGGCGGCGGCAATCACGGGGATCGACATCTGCAGCATCACCGAGTCGTGGAAATCAGCGAGCGCGTCGTCCCACGTGTAGTCGACCACGCCCGCTTCGAGCAAGGCGTCGTGCCATCGACGGAGGAGGCTCTCGCCGTGCTCGCGCCGCATCTCCGTCGTGAGGCTCTGGACGATGAAGTACCCGATGTCGAAGACGCCGATGGACCGAACGCTGAGCTGCCAGTCGATGATCGTGACCGGCACCTCCGGCCGATCGAAGAAGAAGTTGTCGAGCCGAAAGTCGGTGTGAGTGAGCGTGGTCGGACGATTCGCGATCAGCCAGTCGTACGCCAGCGGGAGTTGCGCGCCCAACTGAGCGCCGATGTCGAGCGCGGCGCTCGGTGCGTCGGCAAACATCGCGGCGAACGCCGGCCACGACTTCTCGTACTGCTCGCCGACGGACATGTACGCGGCGTTGTTCAACGGGCGCAGCCACGGCAAGCGAGTGAGCTCCGGTGACTCCCACCACGCGGCATGAAGTCGGGCGCCGACGTCGATGACCGCTTGCGCATCCTCGAGGCTCGCGCCGATCACCTGATCGGCCATCCGCGCGCTGCCGAGGTCCTCCATCAGGATCAGTGTTCCGATGTCGTCGTCGCTGACGACGCTGAGATACACGATCGGCGTCGGCACACCGAGCCCGACGGTCTTGGCCTGTGTGTAGCAGGCGGCTTCAGTGCGGTAGAAGCCGAACATCTGCGCCAAGTACTTCGCCATCGGATCGTCGATCGGGAACTTGGCGATCATCACGTCGGGCAGCGCGCCGCGATCGCCGTCGTACTCGAGAGTGAGCCGTGCAAGTTGTCCGACGAAGCCGACGCCTGCGCCGAGCGGACGTGCGTCGACCGACGACACCTCACCCTCCGACAAGTGGCCGCCGTGACGCAGCACTGTCGTGAGATACGCGGGCGTGAGCTCGCACATGTCCGTGGGCAGCATGAACGAGAAGTCCCCCATCGGCGGAACCGTATCGGACGCCGAACGACCGCCGTGACGAGGTCAGCAAACCGTGTTGCTCTCGACGAACTCCTCGACCGCGGTGAGATCGTTGGGCAGACGCGTGAAGTATTCCGGGCGCTCGAGCAGATCCGCCAAGTGCGCCGGGAGCGCGGGGCGAATTCCCGTTGCGCGCTCCACGGCATCGGGGAACTTCGCCGGGTGTGCGGTGGCGAGCGTCACGAGCGGCCCGTCGATCAAACCCTTGAACTGCTCAGCGACGCCGACGGCAACCGCGGTGTGCGGGTCGATCAACATCCCGGTCGATTCATGGACGCGGCGAATCACAGCGAGCGTCTCGACGTCGTCGATTCGTCCGGCCGCGAAGTGCTCGTCGATGTGTCTCGCGCGCTGGTCGACCTCGATCGACAGCGACCCGCTGGCGCGGAATCGCTGCAACTGCTCGCTCGTCATCCCGCCGTCGCGAGCGTTCATCTCGAACAGCAATCGCTCGAAGTTCGACGACACCTGGATGTCCATCGACGGGCTGAGTGATGGCACCACCGCCCGCGTGGTCATGTCGTTGTCGACGAAGAATCGAGTGAGGATGTCGTTGCCGTTCGATGCGATCAACAACCGCCCGATCGGCGCGCCCATCTGCTTGGCGATCCACCCTGAGAAGACGTTGCCGAAGTTCCCGCTCGGCACGCAGAAGTTGACGTCGCCACGTAGATGATCGGTCGCAGTGACGTAGTACACGACCTGTGCCATGACCCGCGCCCAGTTGATGGAGTTCACGGCACTGAGGTTCATCCGCAGCCGGAAGGCGGTGTCGTTGAACATCGCCTTGACGAGATCTTGACAATCGTCGAAGGACCCGTCGATCGCGACGACGTGCACGTTCGGCGAGTTGACGGTCGTCATCTGGCGGCGCTGCACCTCGCTCGTGCGGCCGTCGGGGTACAGCACGACGATGTCGGCGTGTGCGCAGTTCTTGATGCCGTCGATCGCAGCGGACCCGGTGTCGCCCGACGTCGCACCGATGATGGTCACCCGGCGACCCTGCCGCGACAGCACATGCTCGAACAGCCTCCCGACGAGCTGCAGTGCGACGTCTTTGAACGCGAGGGTCGGCCCGTGGAAGAGCTCCTCGACGAAGTGATCGTCGTCGATCTGCACGAGCGGCACGACGGCGGGATGGGTGAACGTCGCATAGGCGTCGGCGCACATCGCCGCGAGCGTGTCGCTCGCGATCTCGTCGCCGACGAACGTCTGCATCACCTGTGCCGCCCTCGCGGCGTAGTCCATTCCGGGCTCGCGTTCAGGCAACGCCGGCCAGACCTCGGGAACGTACAACCCGCCGTCAGTGGCGAGCCCTTCGAGCAGCGCCTCGGTGAACCCGAGCTCGGCCGCGGCGCCGCGCGTCGAGACGTACCGCACGTCAGCTCCCGATCACACGAAGCAAACCACCGATGTTGCGCACCACGTCGAGATCGCGCAACTCGCGGACCGTCGCCTGAACGGCGGACTCGCGGGCTTCGTGCGTGATGAACACGAGACGGGCCTCGGGTCCGTTGCCCTCCTGCTCTGCGGCCCGGATGCTCACATCGTGACGGGCGAACACTCCCGTGACAGCGTGCAACACGCCCGGCCTGTCGGCAACGTCGAGGCTCAGCAGGTACTCGGCCGACGTCTCGTCGATCGCTCGCATGTGTGCTCTACCGAACGTGCCGATCGAAGCGTGCGTGCCCTTCGACAGGTTCACTGCGGCGTCGATCACGTCGCCGAGGACCGCGCTGGCAGTCGGTGACCCACCGGCGCCGCGGCCGTAGAACATCAACGAGCCGACCGCAGCGCCTTCGACGAACACCGCGTTGTAACTTCCGTTCACACTTGCGAGGGGGTGCGCGATCGGGACCATCGCCGGATGGACGCGAACCGCGATGTCGCCGGTCGCGGCGTCGATCTCGGCGATGCCCAGCAACTTCACGACGTAGCCGAGCCGCTTCGCCATCGCGATGTCGGCAGCCGTGATGCCGCTGATGCCCTCGTGGTAGACGTCGCCGGCGACGACCTTCGAGCCGAACGCGATCGACGCCATGATCGCGGCCTTGGCGCCGGCATCGAAGCCCTCGACGTCGGCGGTCGGATCGCGCTCGGCGAAACCCAGCGCCTGTGCTTCCGCCAGCGCGACCCCGTAGTCGGCGCCTTCCTCGGTCATCTTCGTGAGGATGAAGTTCGTCGTGCCGTTGATGATCCCCATGACTCGCGTGATCGGTTCGCCGCGTAGGCTCTCCCGCAACGCTCTGA
>DASWRR010000318.1:0-4541 GCA_036403055.1 Ilumatobacteraceae bacterium
AGAACTCGTTGTTGTCCGCTGCGCTGACGGATCGACGAGCACCCATACGTCCTTGCCGAACGCGTCCGACGAGTTGATGACGAGATGTCCTGGCGCGACGTGTCGGCCGTGACCGCCCGGCAGCACGATGGCATCGTCACCGACCCGCACCGTCTGCACGCGGATCGTCGCTCGACCGCTGCGCAACTCACCGTCGACGGCCACCGGCGTGCTGGCGAACTCGATCTTCGGCTGCACGACGTAACGGTGCGGCGCGGCGGTCAATCGATCGAGCCAGTCATGAGTGTCGGAGTCGCTGAGGTCGTCGCCGAACACCGACGGCGACGGCGCGACAGGATCGGTGTCGTGGATGACGAAAGCGCGCGGGTCGGCGCGCACCGCGGCCAACCGCTCGGGGTCACCGCACCAGAAGGTGTCGATCGAGGCGAGCTCCAACTGCTCGCCGAGCAGGTGCGCCGCAGCATCCGCCAGGAACGGTTGCAACCACAGCCGATCGGCGACGCCACTCCCGAGCGCGTTGGCCACACCGACGTTGCCCTCGCGCACCGACTGCAACAAGCCGGTGACACCACCCAATCCCGACGGGCGCAGCTCCAGCGGGTCCGAGCCCGTGTCGGCCAGGCGGCGGAACACGACGTCGATCTGCTCGAGCCCGCCGAGCGTGCGTAACCACACGCGGCCTCCTCGAGTGATGAGGTCGCCGCTGCTCGCCAAGTGGTAACCGAGGTGCGTCGCCAAGTACGACGCTTCGACGAATCCCGGGCGTTGCGGGTTGGGGCCCAACAGGATCGTGCGCGGGCTCGTGACCGCGGGCGGGGCCACCGCGGACAACGCCGTGCGCAGATCGGCGAACCAGTTCGACAACGGACTGACGCCGAGGTGTCGGAACGCTTCCGGGTACAGACGCGACAGCACCGTGCGGTTCATCAACGCGTAGCCACAACCCGTCGGCGCGTCGGTGTGGTCGCGCATCAGCAGCCACTGTCCCGCGCTGTCGCGAACGAGATCGGCGGCGTGCAGCACGAGTCGTGGCCGGGGAACGGCGACACCGACAGCAGCGAGTTGATATGCACGAGACCCCATCACCGCAGCGGTCGGGATGACGCCGTCGAGGAGGAGTCGCCGCGGCCCGTAGAGGTCGTCGAGAACAGCGTCGAGCACACGGGTGCGCTGGCCGAGCCCGCGTTCGATGGTGCGCCACTCCGCGGCCCCGATCACGTACGGGACGGGATCGAGCCCCCACGGCATCCCGACGTCGCGATCGTCGTGGAAGACGTGGCCGGCACCCTCGGCGACGAGGAGTCGTTCCGCTGCGGTCTGGCGTCGAACGATCTCCGCGGCACCGAGCGTCGACCACGTCCTGACCATCGATTCCCAATGCGGACGCACCGCGCCCGATTCGTCGACGAGCTCGTCGAAGCGGCCAGGTGTCGGCGTGTACGAACGTGGAACCGGCGTGTCCATCGGAGTCAGCTCGGCCATGCCGTGTGGCCGAAGTACGCGCCTGCGATTCGGTCGCTGATCGCCGCGATCGCGATCTGTAAACGATCGGCCTTGCAGTGCAACTCCGCTGCGTCGAGCAACGCAGCCGGGTCGGACGACGAGAGCTCGACGAGCGCGGCGCGGCACGCGGCGAGCACCGACTCGCTGGTCGGCAGCTCACGAGCGCTCGACTGAACGCCGGCGAGGCAGTACGCGACCGAGCGCGGGAACGTGGTCTCGCCGAGGATGAACCTGATGACCTCGACCGCACCGACACCGACGGCGGCGCGCCGGTTGTACATCTGCAACGCCGACAACGAACGCAGCACGCTCGACCACTGCAGATCGTCGTACAGCTCGGCGCGCACCGGCCGCTCCCCCAACAACAGACCGGCGCGAACATCGAGCACGCGTGTCACCATGTCGCATCGTTCGATGTGTCGACCGAGCCGCAGCATCGTGTACGCCTCATCGCGACTCATCGTCGTCGTCAGGATCCCGAGGAGGCGCTGATGCTCGGCAATGACCTTCTCCAAGAACCTGGCCCGATGACGCCGCTGGATCCCATCGGCCGCACCCCGCACCGCGGCGAGATACAGATCGTTGACTGCGTTCCACGCCTGCGCGGGCAGGATGTCGCGGCACGTCCGCAGGTTCTCACGGGCGTGACCGATGCTCGAGTAGACACTTCCGGCGTTGAGCGGATCGGCGACGAGGAACGACACGATGGACACCTCGTCGGCGGTGTCGTATCGCTCGTCGAAGCCATCGCGTCCGCCGGTGATCCCGAGCAGATGTCCCCAGTTCGGTGGGATCGTCAGGGGCAGGTCGACGATCACGTTGGAGTGCTCGCGGACGATCCTTGCGGTGCCTTCGGCACGTTCGAGGTACCGAGCCGCCCAGTACAACCGTTCGGCAACTCGCGAGAGCAACATCACGAGTCCTCGACGACCCAGGTGTCCTTCGAGCCGCCACCCTGCGACGAGTTGACGACCAACGAGCCGTCGACGAGCGCAACACGCGTCAGCCCGCCCATCGTCACGTACGTCTCGCGTCCCGAGAGGACGAATGGGCGCAGATCGACGTGCCGCGGGGCAAGCTCGCCATCGCACAACGTCGGCGCGGTCGACAGCTTGAGGATCGGCTGGGCGACCCAGTTCCGTGGGTCAGCGACGATTGCGGCGATCGCCGACTCGAGCTGTTCCGGCGTCGCTGCGCTCCCGATCGTGAGTCCGTAACCGCCGCTCTCGTTGGCCGGTTTGAGGACGAGCTCGGCGGCGTGCTCGACGACGTATGCCAACTCGCCTTCGTACAAGCAGCGGTACGTCGGAACGTTCGGCAGCAGCGGTTCCTCGTCGAGGTAGTAGCGGATGAAATCCGGCGCCCACGCGTACACGACCTTGTCGTCGGCAACGCCCGCGCCCGGCGCGTTCGCGATCGCAACGTTCCCGGCGCGCCACGCCCGCATCAGTCCCGGCACACCGAGTTGAGACTCCTTGCGGAACACCTCGGGGTCGAGGAACTGATCGTCGATGCGGCGATAGATGACGTCGACAGGCATCGGCCCGTCGATCGTTCGCATCCACACGCGATTGCTCGGATCGACGAAGAGGTCCGCACCTTCGACCAACGGCACGCCCATCTGCTGGGCGAGAAAAGCGTGCTCGAAGTAGGCGCTGTTGTACACGCCAGGGGTCAGCACGACGACCTGTGGATGGCGCAGCCGCTGCGATTCGTCGGAGGCCAACGACACGAGCAATCGGCGCAGCTGATCGGGATAGTCGTCGACGGGCAGGATCGACTGGCGCTCGAACAGGTCAGCGAAGGCGCGCTTCGAGATCGCCCGGTTCTGCAGCAGGTAGCTCGCACCCGATGGCACGCGCAGGTTGTCTTCGAGCACGTACACCACACCGTCGGCGTCGCGCACGAGGTCGCTGCCGCAGATGTGGGCCCACACCCCGAACTTCGGCGAGATCCCGTTGCATTCCGGCCGCAGGTTCACCGATCCCTGCAGCAGGTCGTCGGGGAAGACGCCGTCGGCGACGATCCGGCGATCGTGGTACACGTCGTCGATGAACCGATTGAGCGCAGCCAGACGTTGCTTCAGGCCGCGTTCGATCCTGGCCCACTCCGACGCGCCGATCACGCGCGGCACGATGTCCATCGGCCAAGCACGGTCCGTTCCTTGACCGTCGTGGTACACGGTGAACGTGATCCCGAGGGCGAGGATGTCGACCTCGGCAAGCCCCTGTCGCTGCTGCAGTTCCTCGATGTCCAACGACCGCAGTCGTTCGACGAGGGCGGCCGCAGCGGGCCGCGGATCGCCATGGTCGTCGACCAGTTCGTCCCACAGAAGAGGGATCGTTCGCACGTCGGCCATCGGTCCACGCACGCTACATGATCGATGATGACGCCAAGATGACGAGATCGTGCGAGGCAGTAGCATCCGCCCATGACCCACGATCTGCGCTTCCAGGTCATGATGATCCCCAGCGTGCCGTGGCCCGAGTACCTCGACAGGTTCCTGCACGTCGAGGATCTCGGCTTCGAAGTTGCCGGATTGCCGGACCACTTCTGCGACTGGGCCAACCCGACGGCGCCGTGGCTCGAAGCGTGGACGGCGCTCGCAGCTGTTGCTGCGCGCACCTCGACGCTGCGGCTCGCGACGTGTGTCTCGCAGATCCCGTTGCGCAACCCGGCGATCCTGGCGAACCAGGCCGTGACGGTCGATCGAATATCGAATGGCAGGGTGGAGGTCGGTCTCGGCACTGGGCTGACGATCGATCCGTCGTACGAAATGACCGGCCTGCCGAACTGGACGAACGGCGAGCGTGTCGCCCGTTTCGGCGAGTACGTGGAGCTGCTCGGCAAGCTCGTCGCCGGCGACGGCACCACGGTCACCGACTACTCCGGCAAGTACTACCGCGCCGACGGCGCTGTGATGAACCCCGGGCCGGTGCAACAGCCGCGGGTACCCATCATGGTCGCCGCCTTGGGGCCGCAGATGATGCATCACGCGGCACGGCATGCGGACATCTGGAACACGATGAGCTTCGCCG
>DASWRR010000319.1:0-3590 GCA_036403055.1 Ilumatobacteraceae bacterium
CGCCGGCGCGCGTGATCGGGTCGGCGCAACCTCGCGTCAGCTTCGATACGCCTCTCGGCCGATGCCCTGCACCGGAATCCCTTGGCCGGCCAGTACTTCGTTCTGCAAGGCGTACATGGATGCTGCGGCACGGTCGATGTAACGGGTGAAGGCCAGCGAGCCGGCGAGGATCGGTTGCAGCAGTGTCTTGTCCTGGACGCGAGCAGCGCCGTACTCGTGCTCGACGATCAGGGGTGTCGTCATTGGGTCGAAGTCGAGCAGTTCTCGCGCAGCGAGTTGATGATCGAGCCAATCGACCGTGCGGTTCTGTAGGTAGGCGAGCGGGTCGTGGCGAGCGGTGCCCGGCAGTTCGTGTTCGCACAGCACCGTCTGCTTCTTCCACGAGTTGGCGAGGTCGGCGGGATTCGATGACACCTCGCCATCGACCCAGTCGCCACGCTGCACGGTCTGGCCGCCATATCCCCATCCGGCGACGCCATGACCATCGATCACCTGTCCCTTCACGTGCATGCCGGCGATCAAGAAGCCGTACCCCGCGTCCTTCAAGTACTGGAAGATCGAGCGAGTGTCCTGGCCCATGAGGATCGCGTGCGAAGGGTCGTAGTGGATTCGAAACTGATCACCGACGCCGTTGCGTTCGCAGATCTGGTGCAACGCGATCCACATCGCCGGCGTGTACGCGATGTTGTTGTGGAAGTTGTCGCTCGGCGTCCATCCCGGCATCGGGCACTGCTCGACCCGATACTGCAAGTCCCTCGCCTTGGCCTCGTGAAGAAGCGGAACGAAGCTCTCCTCGAAGTCGATGAGGTTCTGATCCATCGACTTGCTCTGGTTGCGGCCGACGAAACCCGTAACGGCCGACACCCCGAGCAGCGATGCCGCGTTCATCACCGCGCGCATGAAGTCGTGCTTCTTGCGCCGCACCGCGGCGTCCTCGTTCAACATGTCGTCGAAGTAGCCGATGTCCGCAATCGCGACGCCTGTCGAGTCGATCGCCGACAGGACGCGCTTGGCGCGAAACTCGTCGAAGGGTGCGCGGAGATCGAGCGTGTTGGCGACCGGGTCGAGCATCGCCTCGGCCGGCACATCGGCGACCGACGGATGAAGTGCCGCTGACAGTTCGATGCAGTCGGCGTCGAGCGCGGCCGCGAAATCCAGCCACTCCTCGATAGCCACATCAGGGTCGGCGTCGCGTCGCTCACGCGGCGTCAACTCCTGCAACGCCGCGGTGAGCACGCCAACCGGCATGAACTTCGGCTGGAACTGAGTGACCTCTGACATCTGTGACCCTTCCTCTTCTCAGACCTCGGCGATCGCGACGGGACTACGGTGGCGCGCCGACTCGATTGCAGCATGGAGCACGCGCTGGGTGATCAACGCATCGGCGAAATCGACGAGCGGCACGACCGGCGTCCCTCCGCCGATCACGGCGAGCACGTCGCTGGCTTGGTTCACGAACGAATGCTCGTACCCGAGACCATGACTGTCCGGCCACCATGCGCCAACATACGGATGACCATCACCTGCCCGCGTGACATCGATCGTGGTCCACCCTTGAACAGCGGCGTCGTTGCTCAAGTCGTACAGCTCCAACTCGTTCAGCCGTTCGAAGTTGAAGCGCAACGCGCCGCGATCTCCGTGGATCTCGAACCGGTTCGCGTTGTGGTATCCCGTCGCGACACGGCTTGCTTCGAAGCTCGCGACGCCACCACCGCTCAACCGACCGAGGAACAGCACCGCATCGTCGACGGTGCTCCTCCCCGTCGCACCCGATCGTGCCACGGGATCGCCGGTCGAACCCTCGAGCACCGTTCGTTCTTCGATGAACGTCTGCTCGATCGCGCCCTCGACGGAGATGATCTCTTCGCCCGTCACGAACCGCACGTAGTCGATGATGTGGGAGTTGAGGTCACCATGCGCTCCGGACCCGGCGACCTCCCCCTGGAACCGCCACAGCAACGGCGTGTCGGGGCCCGCCCAGCTCTGCAAGTAGGAGGCGCGGGCGTGATAGATCCGGCCGATCTTCCCAGCGGCGACCAACTGGTGGGCGAAGGCGATCGCCGGCACTCGGCGGTAGTTGAACCAGACCGACGTCGTCCCGGGCGCGACCGCCGCGGCGGCCGCCATCGCCCGAGCCTCGGCGAGCGTCCCGGCGAGCGGCTTCTCGCAAGCGACGTGCTTGCCGGCCTCCAGCGCGGCGATCGCTTGCTCGGCGTGCACGTTGTTCGGTGTCCCGATGTCGACGAGCCCGATGTCGTCCGACGTCACCGCGGCGCGCCAGTCGGTCGTGTGGTGCTGCCAACCCCAGCGGCCGGCGAACTCTTCGAGGGCGCGCGGATGTTGCGCCACCACCGTGTGCATCGTCGGGCAGGGATCGACGGTGAAGAACTTCCCGACGTTCAGCCAGGCGTTCGAGTGCGCGCGGCCCATGAACTTCGCGCCCAGCAATGCGATGTTGATCTTCCCGGTCACGTCAGCTCCTCAGTCGTCGAACGCGTTCGGCGCGAGGTCGAAACGCATCGGTGCCGACTGTTGACATCTCGTCGTCAGATCGATGCGCCGCCCTTCATCGGACGAACGCAACGCGCTCGACATCAGTTCGAGGACGTGAAGAGCGAGCTCCGCCGAAGCACGGTGTGGCCGATTGACGATGGAGGCCGAGAGCATGTCCGCGAGCCCGATGCCGCGTTGCTGCGGAACGTTCGCCACCGGCAAGGGGAGCTCACGCCAGTCGTCGGCGAGGATGTTGCGGATCATCAGCGGACCCCCGAACGTGTTGGGGTCGGGCACGGACAGGGTTGCATCCGTGCCGTAGATCTCGATGCACTTGAACCGAGTCGCCTTGACGTCGAAACTCGTCACCAACGTTGCCGACGCGCCGTTGACGAAGTCGATCATGCTCGACACGTGCGTCGGCGTCGCGGCGCGAACGACCTCGCCGACGCGACCCTTTCCGTGCATCACCCGATCGGCGATTCCGATCTTCGCTGATCCCGAGATCGACGCGGCCGGCCCGAGAAGGTGAACGAGCGCGGTGAGGTAATACGGCCCGATGTCGAACAGCGGACCGGCACCCGGTCCATAGAAGATCTCCGGGTTCGGGTGCCACCACTCAGGTCCGAACCCCAGGAAGAAACCGTTTGCCGCGATCGGTTCACCGATCAAGCCGCGGTCGATTGCCGCGCGCGCGGCCTGCAGTCCCGCACCGAGGAACGTGTCGGGCGCGCACCCGAGACGGACACCGCGCTCGTTGGCGACGTCGACCAACGCGCGGCCCTCCTCGAAGTCGGTGCCCAACGGCTTCTCGCTGAAGACCGGCTTGCCAGCATCGAGGCAGCGACGGCTGACTGCCGCGTGGACGTGTGCCGGCGTCAGGTTGACAACCGCATCGATCGAATCGTCGGCGAGCATGTCGTCGAGCGTGAGGGCGACGCCTCCGTACTTCTCGGCAAACCTCGCGGCTCGGTCCTCGACCTGGTCGGAGAACGCGGCGACCTCGATCCACGGAAACTCACCGAGCGTCTTCGCGTAGACCGGCGAGATGTTGCCGCAGCCGATGATGCCGACGCGACTCGTCATTTGCGACCCAT
>DASWRR010000320.1:0-4550 GCA_036403055.1 Ilumatobacteraceae bacterium
CGTCAGCGCGAACGCGCCGAGTATCTGGCGCGAGTCAACGATGTGCTCGCCTCGTCGCTGGACACCGCCGAGATCGTCGAGCGCGTCACTCAATCGGTCATTCCGGAGCTCGCCGAATGGTGCTCCGTCGTCGTGTCGGTCGACCACCGACGTGACCGGCCGTCGATCACCGCCCATCATCGTGATCCCGACAAGGTCAAGTGGGCCGAGCAGGTGCAGATCCTCTACCCATACGATCCCGATGCGCGCTTCGGTGCTGCCCGTGTGATCCGGTCTGGTCGGCGTGAGCTCATCGCCGAGATCGATCAGGCGGTGTTCTCGCTACCGGGCGGCGACGTGTTGCGCGAGCTCGGCTTGCAGTCCGCGCTCACGGTGCCCGTTGTCGGCCCGCTCGGAACGTTGGGAGCGATGCAGTTGATCCGGTGCGAGGGTCAGGCACCGTTCACAGAATCCGAGATCGAGTTGGTCGAAGAGCTTGCCGGTCGCCTCGGCGCCGCCCTCAACAGCGCGATCCTGTTCGATCGGCAGAAGCGCAGCCGGGCTGCTCTCGACACGCTGCAACAGGTGAACGGCAGAATCGCGTCCTCGGCGACGACGTCGAAGATCGTGCAGGAGGTGCTCACGCACGGGTCGGCGGGGATCGGTGCGACGGGCGGCGCGGTCTTCCTCGTCGACGAGGAGGGCACGCTGACGCTTCGCGACGCGATCGACGACGGATCCGACGATCACGGCGAGCGAGCTCGTGTCGCGCAGCAAGCCATCGACGTGGGATCGGTCATCGTCGGTGACTCCGCCGCGGACGGATCCACCGGCCCCGCTCTGGGCGTGCCGTTGCGAATCCTCAACAGGATCACGGGTTCGCTCGTCTTCACGTTTCCGCCGGACCGGGAGTTCACGTCCGAAGAGCTGTCCATGTTGGTGACGCTCGGGTCGCGATGCGCCGGTGCGTTGGAACGGGCCTCGCTCTACGAACGGGATCGCGACATCGCCCTGACCTTCCAACGCCGGCTGATGCCTGCACTGCCGCGCATTCCCGACTGGGTCGACGTGGCCGCCGGGTACCGTCCTGCGACGGGGATGGCGATCGGCGGCGACTGGTATCAGGTGCTCGACGCCGGTCGCGGCAGGATCGCCGCCGTCGTGGGAGATGCCGTCGGGCACGGCCTCGTCGCCGCGGCCGCGATGGGGCAGCTGCGAGCGTCGATCGCGACGGCAGTGGCGAACGACCCGGAGCCGAACAGAGCCATCGCCGCCGTCGACCTGTTCGCGGTGCAAGGGGCTGACACGATCGGCGCGACGGTGTCGTACGTGCTGTTCGATCCGGAAGGGCCGGCGCGCTACATCAGTGCCGGTCACGTTCCGGTCGTGTGCGCTCCTGCCGGCAAGCCGTGCGAGTTGCTCGAAGGCGGCCGGCGGCCATTGCTCGGGTTCCACGTCCCGCAAGAGCACAACCAGACCGCTGACTTCGCGTTCGGTCCCGGCGACATCGCGGTGATGTTCACCGACGGCCTCATCGAACGGAGGGGAGAGACGATCGACGACGGCCTGAAGCGGCTCGTCGCCGCGGTCGAATCGAGTCGCGACTTGTCACCGCAGGAGATGTGCTCCGCCTTGCTCGACGAGCTGACCGAAGGTCAGGAGCCGGACGACGACATCGCGGTGCTCGTGATACGGCGGAACTAGCGGCTGCCGGCCTTCTCGCTCGCGCGCGACGATTCGTTGCTCGCGGACTTGTCGCCCGAACCCGTCGAGCCTCCGCTGGAGCGGCCGCGCAACCGCTTTGCGGCGAACGCAGCCAGCACGACCAGCAGCGCGAGCGTCAACAACGAGGACCAGTTCTTCTTCGCGCGCTTGTGGCGGGCATGAGCGATCGGCGGCAGATCCTCGATGCGCGACCGCGCTTCGTCGACGAGATCGGAGAGGGTGCTCGCGCCGGATTCGACAGCAGTTTTCAGGACATTCGACATCGTCACTCGCTTTCGATCTGTTGCTGCCGCGCTGGACGTGCTCCAACGCGGCAGCTCAGGAGGCCGAGGATGTACCCGCTCGTCACACCGTCTAATCGTCGAGAGCGCTTTTCCCGCCTGCCTGACCGGCGAGGTTTCAGCGCTCCGCAGCTCGCTTCGTCAACGTCACGCCGTCAGTACCGAACTCGAACCGGTCAACGACGGATTTGAGGATGTTCGCCGCAAGCTCGTCCGGCTCGACGTCGACCGGCCCTGACTCGAGCTTGAGGCCGGCGATCAGCTGCCGGCCGTCGAGACGGAACGTCGTACGAACGCGTTCACCCTCGTGGCGTTCCGCAAGCATCGAGAAGACCTCGTCGAGCGCGAGTCGAACGTCGTCGATCTCGTCCACGGTGAACCCGGCCTCGGCGCCCAACGACGCTGCGATCATTCGCACCGTCGAGGCGTACCGCGTCCGCAGTGGAACGATGACCTCGAAATGATCATCATCGGAAGACGTCGGATCGATTTCGGAGGACATCGGGCGCAACGTTATCCGTCCGTGACCGACTCCACCCCCGTCGGACTCGGCGAGTGTCTTCAGATCGGCGGTTTGGCCTGGCGTGGGGCCGGGTAACCCCCAGTTCATGTACAGCGTCGGGAGTCCCATCACTGTCGCGCTGGTCAACGACTATCAGATCATCGTTCAGGGACTCGCGGCGATGCTCGCGCCGTACTCGGATCGCGTCCGTGTGGTCGAGATGAAGGTCGGCAGCGAACCGGACAGCCGTGCCGATGTCGCGTTGTTCGACACGTTCGCGGGCCGCCGACACGCGATCGATCGCGCGCGCGAGATGGTGCGAGACGGTTGGGTCGATCACGTCCTGTTGTACACGTGGGACGCGGCACCCGAGTTCCTCTCGTTGGCCGCGGACGCAGGAGTGTCCGGGGTCGCACTGAAGTCGCAAGAAGGCGCCGCGCTCGTCGAAGTCATCGAACGTGTCGCCAACGGCGAACGAATCGGACTCGACAACGTGCATCGTGGGCGCCACGCGCGCGCGCCCGACGCGTTGTCGACGCGCGAGCAAGAGGTGCTCGCGCTGATCGCTCTCGGCATGAGCAACGTCGAGATCGGCAACGAACTGTTCTTGTCGGTCGACACCGTCAAGACGTATGTACGGCGCCTCTATGGCAAGCTCGGCGTCAAGAACCGTGCCCAGGCAGCGTTGCACGCAGCCGGGCACAACGTCATGCCTCCCGCAGCACGCCATCCGAGACGAGTAAGTTGACGAAGGCCATGAGTCGCGTGGGCCGCCAAGATGTGGTTGTGCTCGATCGCGAGTACGACGGGACCAGCAACACGCTGCGCGTCGCCCGAAACGACCTCATGGCTGCTCTCGACTCGTACGTGATCGAGGACGACATCAAGGAGCGCGCCCAGCTCGTCGTCAGCGAGCTCGCGACGAATGCCATCCAGGCATCTCCTGGCGCGGCGTACGGCTTGCGTGTTTCCCTCGCCGCCGACGGCTCAGTGCTGATGTCGTTGACGAGCTCGACACTCAGCGATGGGCCGCCGCCGAGGAACGCCTGGGGCCCTGCACACCCGATCGCCGTTCGCGGTCGAGGACTTCTCATCGTCGGCAAGCTCACCGATGACGTCGACATCGAGCAGTCGTTGCCGGGGACGATCGTCGTGACAGCGACGTTCCGACCGTCAGCGCACGACTGATCGCGCCGCGTTCGGGTCGGGTGACGTCAACCGTTGGTCTGCGCACACATTTCACCGCCAGGTAGCGTGAGGCCGATGGCTGCGAGCGACGCCGACCTCGAGGATCTCGAGCTGTTCTTCGAGTTCGTCTCGACGCGTCAGCGGTCGGTCCGAAACCGGCTCGTCGAGCGGCACATGGGCCTCGCCGCCCACATCGCCAAGCGCTTCAGCAGGCCCGGCGTCGCCGACGACGACTTGCGCCAGGTCGCGATGCTCGGTCTCGTCAAGGCCGTCGACCGGTTCGATCCCGAGTATGGCGTGCCGTTCGCCGCGTTCGCCGGCAGCACCATCGAGGGCGAGTTGAAGCGACACTTCCGCGACCACAGCTGGGTGGTACGAGTGCCGAGGTCCGCCAAGGATCTGCACCTGCTCGTCCGGCGCGCCACCGACGAGCTCGTCCAATCGACCGGGCGATCACCGTCGGTCGACGAGATCGCGACACACCTCAACGTGGACCGCGACGACGTGCTCCGCGGTCTCGCGGCATCATCGGCGTACCACGTCGGGACGATTCAAACCGGAGGGAACGACGGAGAGACGGAAACTCCTCTCGACCGGATCGACGCCCTGTCGTCGGAGGAGAGCGGGTACGAGCGTGCGGTCGACGAGGATCTGGTGGCTCGGCTGCTGGCCCAGCTCCCGGAGCGCGAACAGCAGATCGTCCGCCTCCGCTTCTACGAGCAGCAGTCGCAGGAACAGATCGCGGCCACCGTCGGCGTCTCGCAGATGCAGGTCTCGCGCCTGCTTCGAGGATCGTTCGAAAAGCTCCGGGAGTGGATGGACGCGGAGATGTGAGTGTCACCCAATTGGGTGATCGAAATGATCTGGGTAGGCGG
>DASWRR010000321.1:0-2090 GCA_036403055.1 Ilumatobacteraceae bacterium
ACGACGACTCAGCAGACGTCTCGTCCCCCGTCCGAGCCGTCGCCGCCGACCACGCGTGAGTCCGATGTTGCCGTCCAACTCATATCGGACTCACGCGTGCGCTCGTCTGCCGGTCAGGCCGTCGCGGTGAGCCGGTCGGTGCATTCGTACGTATAGAAGCCGAGACCCGACTTGCGTCCCAAGTGACCGGCGGACACCTTCCGACGCATCGTGGCGCACGCCGCGTAGTTCGGATCGCGGAACTCGGCGTGGAGTGCGTCCAGGATCGCCAGCGACGTGTCGAGGCCGACGAGGTCGAGCAACGCGAACGGGCCCATCGGGAAGTTGCACCCACCGCACATGGCAGTGTCGATCGCTTCCATCGACGCGGTGCCACGTTCCCACATCCGAATCGCGTTGTTGAGGTACGGGAAGAGCAGCGCGTTCACGACGAATCCCGCCGTGTCCTCCACGACGATCGCGTCTTTGCCACACGATCGGGCGAACTCGACGGCCGTCGTTACGGTGTCGTCATTGGCCACGAGCGGCCGAACAACTTCGACGAGGCGCATGGAGTGAACGGGGTTGAAGAAGTGGATGCCGCAGATCTTCTCCGGACGGTTGGTCGCACGGGCGATGTCGATCACGGGAAGGGTCGACGTGTTGGTCGCGAGGATTGCCGCCGGATCCATCAGCTCATCGAGCTCGGAGAACAGGCGCTGCTTGATCGCGAGATCCTCGGTGACGCTCTCGATGACCAGATCACAGCCGGCGAGGTCGGCGAGCATCGTGGTCGTCCGAAAGCGACCGACGATGTCGTCGCGCTCTTCGCGTCGCAGCTTCTGCCGGGCGACATCTCGGTCCAGACGAAGGCGCAACGTGCAGCGCACGGTTTCGGCGGCGTCGCGCGTCCGTGATCGCAGCACGACGTCGTATCCGGCGCGTAGTGCGACCTCGGCGAGTCCTGACCCCATGGTGCCCGACCCCACCACGCCAACCGATCGGACTTTACGTGATGGGCTAATGCTCATTAGCTCATCGTAACGCAACCTCGCTAATGATTGTTAGCCGAATCCTTCACTTTTTGGAATCGGGTGATCCGTTCTTCGCCGATGCGATCGCGCTTCTCGGGGTCCGTGACGCCCAGCCCGGGCTCGAGAGCGAGGCAGAGCACGCCGAGCTTGCCGTCCGCGTCGTTGCGATGAACGCTGCCGGCGGCCTCGCCCACACGGTCGAGTGTGTACGTCGCACTCAACAGCGGATGGATTCGTCCTTGATCGATCAGCCGGTTCGCGGCCCATGCCTCTGCGTAGTTCGCGAAGTGCGAAGAGATCAGTCGTTTGAGCTTCATCCAGAAATGACGGTTGTCGAACTCGACCATGTACCCCGATGTTGCCGCGCATGTCACGACGGTGCCGCCGCGCTTCACTGCGAAGATCGATGCACCCATCGTCGCCCGACCAGGGTGTTCGAAGACGATGTCAGGATCCGTCCCGACAAGTTCACGAATGCGCTTGCCGAACCGTCGCCACTCGGACTCGTCTTGAGTGTGCTCGTCCGACCAGAACTTGTAGCCGTCGGCCCGCCGATCGATCACCGCCTCGCATCCCAGGTCGTTCAGCAGTTGGGCCCGTTCGGGTGAGGAAACGACGCCGACCGGAGTGCCGCCGCCGTTCAGCACGTACTGGATCGCGTACCCACCGATGCCGCCCGTCGCCCCCCACACCAGGACCGTATCCCCCTGCTTCATGCGTGCGCCGTTGTCCGCAACGAGCATCCGGTACGAGGTCGAGTTGCACAACGCGTTGACTGCCGCCTCCTCCCATGTCAGGTGCGAGGGCTTCGGCATCAGTTGGTTCGCCTTGACGACGCTGAGATCGGCGAGGCCACCGAAGTTCGTCTCGAAGCCCCAGATCCGCTGATTCGTCGCGAGCATCGAGTCGTCGTGAGCAGTCGGATCCTGGTCGTCGACATGGTTGCAGTGGACCGTGACGTGATCGCCGGCTTTCCAGTTCCGGACCGCCGACCCGACCTTCAAGATGACTCCGGACGCGTCCGACCCGATCACGTGATACGGCTGACTGTGTCGACTGGCCCACTCGGATTCCTTC